>CADCTM010000928.1 GCA_902805485.1 uncultured Coleofasciculus sp.
CCGGAATTAATGCCAATATACATAACCAGATAGTAGTGCGAGTGTTGGCGTCAATTTGCTCTGTGAAATCAGCTTCTGGAACAACAACCACCACAAGATAGTCAAGACCATATTCATCGGCAACGGGCGCTACTTGCAGGAATTGGCGAGCGTTACCCACTTGAAAATCAAAACGCTTTTTCCCAGTAATTTGACTGAGATTTCCCAAGTGACTCACTAGAAAATTCATTGATGCCTGAGTTAGAGCATTCCTACTATTTAGAGCATCTAATTTCCAGTCTTGGGGATTCAAGTTTTGCAGATTATCTGCATCCAAGTTTTGCTTAAATGGGGTTTCACCTGTGGAGCTAGAAATTAAGAAACCCTTGCGATCAATAACGAATGCTTGCCCCGTTCGTCCAATCTTCAAGCTATTCAAAAAACCATCAAATTTAGTTAGATAAAGACTAGAAGCCAAAACTCCCTGGAAACTGCCGCCTTTGTCATAAAAAGGCAAAAAGTTAACGACTTGCAACAACGGATTCTTGACTCCCTGAGATAGCGTCACAGATTGAAGCCAAATCGCCTGCTTTGCTTGCTTTGCCGCTTGATACCAGGGACGCCCGTTAGGTGGATCGTTATGCGGGTTGTAGTCGCCTCTTACTTTTGTGAGTTCGCCTCGCTTGCCTTGGCGATCGGCAGTATAGTAGTGAAAAGCGTAGTTTGTCGAGGCGTCTATGACTCGGATCAGCAAAGAGTCAGATTTCAAAATCTTTCGACAAAGAGAGCTTCTTTTTGCTCAGTGGCGATCGCAACAGAACTAGCTGTAGGATAAATTTGCAGTTGTTGCGCGAAGTAGCGTTCTAAGGTTGAAAAATCTTTCCAGTTCAAAATCCCTAAACGAATCGCTGCTGCATTATTTTGATTAATCTGTTGGGGGACACTAAGATAATTGTGTAGATTTTGCTTAACGCGATCGCTAACTTCTTCTACTAACTGACCTGCAAGGTTTTCAACAGCCTTCTCTCCACTTCTCAAAGAGAGGTAGCCGACTAATCCCACCGTTCCAACAATTTGCAGGACAAACAGGATAATCAGGACGGTTCGCAAAGTCGCTTTGCCAGAAACTTTGGTGGTAATGCGGTTGAGATTGTCAAGCATTGCACTTATTTGTTATTTAGTTCTCTTGCTCTATTTGAGAACACTCTTGCTCCTGGGGATTTTGGGGAAAATTTGGGGTAAGAGCGAACTATTGCAGAAGCGCAAAGCCGGACGCCCCTAAGGATGTGTTTTTAGCGTACTTCTCTATACACCTTGACATACTCAGCCAATGAGCGTCTAAGCTAGATCGCTCAAATTATCTAAGCTAATTTATTAGATATTACTCGCTATGAATACTAATACCCCCTCATCCCAACCTAACTCCTGTCGAGGGGCGGGGGGGTAAAGGGAATTATTTCCGCTCACAGGTCTAGTCTTTCGGCATAAGATTGCCGAAAAGAGGAATTAAATATGACCCAAGTGCAAATTGCCCCCTATGGTTCCTGGAAATCGCCCATTACTGCTGATTTAATTGTTGCTGGCACAATTGGATTAGGGCAGATTGTCCTTGATAATAATGATGTGTACTGGATTGAAGGACGCCCATCGGAAGCGGGACGTAGTGTAATTGTCCAGCGCACACCGGATGGTAAAACCACGGATATAACGCCCTCCCCTTTCAATGTTCGGACTCGTATTCATGAATATGGTGGCGGTGCGTTTACGGTAAAAGATGGCATCGTTTATTTTTCTAATTTTGCCGATCAACGCATCTACCAGGGGGCAGGCACGGCTGGAGCGAAGGTGAGTACACCGCCCCTAGGGGAATTCCAACCGCTGACACCAGAGGGGGAGCGCCGTTATGCGGATGCGGTGGTTGACTTGAAACGCAATCGCCTTATTTGTGTCTGCGAAGACCATTCTGATCCAACTCGCGAACCGGTCAACACCTTAGTCAGCATCAACCTTAAAGATGGTGAAGACATCCAAATCTTAGCCTCTGGCAGTGATTTCTACGCCTCACCCCGCCTTAGTCCCGATCATTCTCAACTGGCATGGATTAGCTGGAATCATCCTAATATGCCTTGGGATGGTACTGAACTCTGGGTCGCCCAAATTGATCAAAATGGCACGTTAACCAACGCTGAATGGATTGCTGGCGGCGTTGAAGAGTCAATTTTTCAGCCAGAGTGGTCGCCTGATGGCATATTGTACTTTGTTTCAGACCGTACTAACTGGTGGAATCTCTACCGCTGGCTACCTCCCAGCTCCCCCGAAGTCCGGGGAGGAGCAAGAGTTGAGGAAGTATCTCTTACTCCCCCCTTAACCAGGGGAGCTGGGGGAGTAGAACCCCTATATCCGATGGAGGCTGATTTTGGGCTGCCTCAGTGGGTGTTCGGGATGTCCACTTATGGCTTTGAGTCAGCAACTCGCATCATCTGTACTTATACCCAAAACGGACTTTGGCATTTGGCAAGTCTTGACCTCGAAACTAAACAACTAGAGGTAATTGAAACGCCTTATACTGATATTTCTGGGCTGCAAGTTGCCAATGGTCGCGCCGTTTTCCTTGCAGGTTCAGCAATCGAACCGACTGCAATTGTTCAGATGGATTTGGCAACAAGACAGATGGAAGTGTTGCGGCGTTCGAGTGAATTAAAGATAGATACGGGATATCTTTCGACACCTCAGTCTATTGCTTTTCCCACCGAAAATAATCTCATCGCCTACGCCTTTTTCTACCCTCCACAAAACCAAGATTACACGGCACAAACTGGCGTAAAACCTCCACTTTTAGTTAAAAGTCACGGTGGACCAACGGCATCAGCATCGAGTACTTTTAACTTAAAAATTCAATACTGGACAAGTCGCGGTTTTGCCTTTCTTGATGTTAATTATGGCGGCAGTACTGGCTATGGACGAGAGTATCGTCAACGGTTAAATAACCAGTGGGGAATTGTTGATGTTGACGACTGCGCGAATGGGGCAAAGTATCTCGGAGAAGGTGGATTAGTGGATAATGAGCGATTAGCGATCACTGGTGGTAGTGCGGGAGGTTACACAACTCTTTGCGCCCTCACCTTCCGCAATGTCTTCAAGGCTGGCGCAAGTTATTATGGCGTAAGTGATTTAGAAGCCTTGGCGACGGATACTCATAAGTTTGAATCACGCTACTTGGATGGGCTGATTGGTGCTTATCCAGAACGCAAGGATTTATATGAAATGCGATCGCCTATTCATTTTACCGATCAACTCGCTTGCCCAGTGATTTTCTTCCAAGGTCTTGAAGATAAAATTGTCCCACCCAACCAAGCCGAAATGATGGTAGAAGCACTGAAGGCAAAGGGCTTACCCGTGTCGTATGTGGCATTTGAAGGAGAACAACATGGGTTTCGTCGTGCCGAAAATATTAAACGCGCCTTAGATGCAGAATTTTACTTCTATTCCCGTGTTTTTGGCTATGAGCCGGCGGATGCAATGGAGCCTGTGGAGATACACAATATGTGACATCCTCCCCCACTATCCCGTATAGGTGTAGTGGGGGCTTCCAAAGATCACTCTTTAGGTTTCCTGGTTGTTCTATGAAGAGATTTCGCCACTTGCCTAGACTGAGTCACCCCAGCCCCCGGTAGATCGGCTGCACAGGCAGTTTCCATTCCGACGTGTCCCGCCGTACTAATTAATTCAATCCCCCGATTTCTAATTACTTGAGCTGAAGCAACATCCCTGTCTGTTCTATATCTACAGTAAGGACAATCATGGATTCTCACGCTCAGGTCTTTTCTCATTTCTTCACCGCATTCAGGACATTCCTGAGAAGTCCCCCTGGCATCAACTACACCGAAGAACTTTCCACGCTTCCAACACACATACTTGACGATGCTTCTGAATTGTCCAAAAGCTGCGTCAAGCATATGTTTCCCAAACATTCCCTTAGCACTGGTGCGGTAGTTTAAGTCTTCCATGAAGACCAGATCTCCAGCATCGCAAAGTGCATGAGCTTGTTTGTAGTGAAAGTCCTTTCTCGTATTGTCAATCTTATGGTGGAGTCGAGCAACTTTAATTCTGGCTTTCTCATAGTTCTTAGACCGCTTCTTCTTCCTAGACATTCTGCGTTGTAGCAATTTCAGCTCACTTTGCAGTTGTTTGAAAAACTTAGGCGGTTTTACAAGAGTGCCGTCACTGGTTGCCAGAAACTTTTCCAGCCCAATGTCCACTCCAATGGGATGACCATGAGGCATCGGATCTGGAACTGATACATTGCATTGCAGAGAAATAGATGCGTACCACTTATCTGCTTTCCTCATGATTCTTATCTGCCTCACCTCAAATCCACTAGGAATAGGGCGATGCAGATTAACTGGAATGACTCCAATCTTGGGCAGCTTGAGATGCAAGTCCGTTACTGGATTACTACTGAACTGAGGAAACAGTAGTGACTTGAACTGACCATACTTCTTGAATCTGGGAAACCCAAATCCTCTCTCTTGAAAGTATTTCCAGCCTACGTGTAACTGCTTAATAACTTGCTGTAGGACTTGAGAAGGGACTTCGCTAAGTTTAGGAAATTCTTTTTTCGCCCTAGGCAGGTTGTTTAGCTGATACACTTCGCCGGGAAACTTTAGTTCAGGGGAGAGGATGTATTCTTTTTCGAGAGAGCATCTATCTATTGCACACTTACGACTGTTGCACCAATCTTTTATCTCTCGCAGCGCATAGTTGTAGGAGCTGCGACAAATCTCCATCCACTCGATGAACTGCTGTTCTTGAGTGGTGTCTGGATAGATTCGATAGCGGTGCGTAAGTGTTAACATATCTAGTATTATAGAGACTTTACTAGTAAATGTTTCGGCTTTAAATGTTAAAAGATGAGGGATCGAACCTCCTCTTTTAACCGCCTTTCATCCCCCACTTTTTCTATCCGGGGTACTCGCCTACGGCTCGATATATCCCCGTCAGCTATAGTGGGGGTATTCCCGGCGAACTTGATAAAACTGACTGAATTCTGAATTGCCTACTAAATTGGCTCCGTTGCTGTCGGTGGAGATCCCCCTAAATCCCCCTTTTTAAGGGGGTATCTCCAGATTTGCAGATACACCCTAGGGGGCTTGATTTGATTCCTACCAGAGGTCTTTTTAAATTGTTAGGCTAATAGCAGACAAAAAATCGCTTCATCCTAAACTACAACAATGAGCAATCAAGAAACGCGATCGCTCGTCCACCAGGAAACAAAAGCCCTCACTCGCGAACTGAAAACTCAAGGCACAATCTTAGTTGGATTGGTGGGTGTGATGTGGGCGCTAGAAATTGTCGATATCGCCCTCGGTGGGGCATTAAACGCCTACGGTATCCTCCCCCACAGCCTAATTGGACTGCGTGGCATCCTTTTTGCGCCGTTGCTTCATGGTAATTTTGCCCATTTAATTGCTAACACCATACCTTTCCTAATCTTAGGTTGGTTTGTGATGTTGCAAGAAACTAGCGATTTTTTTATCGTTACAGCAATCACAATGCTGGTTGGTGGACTGGGTACGTGGCTAATTGGTTCACCTAACTCGGTTCATATTGGCGCAAGTGGTGTGATCTTTGGCTACTTGTGGTTTCTCTTGGCGCGAGGCTACTTTGAGCGAAACATTCCCTCAATTTTCCTCTCCCTTATCGTTGGTTTCTTTTACGGTGGCGCAATCTGGGGTGTTTTGCCCTCACAGCCTGGAATCTCTTGGGAAGGACACTTGTTTGGTTTTATTGGCGGTATACTAGCCGCACGACTTTTGACACGACGAAAAAAACTTTAGCTGATCTCAAGACAACGAATGGAAAGAAAGCAAAAATTCCCTTACCTGGTGGGTTCCAAATGGACATCCCAACAAAAAACTTGGGGATGGCGACATTTCCAAGTTGTCAATCGTAAAAATCAAGGGAAGTGGGTTTTTGCTGAAATGGTGGCATCCTGCGATCCTAATGTTCGCTTTTGGCTGAATGCCAAACAACTCAAAGATGGTGCTTTATGGCAAGCTGGTTGGCAGTCTGTAGCAGAAATGAATCAAGACAAAATCACCGATGACACAACCACAGCCAACACCCCCACCCTTAACTAAGCGAGAGTATTTTGCATCTTTGGCTTTGCAAGGAATTCTTACTAATCAATCTGCAACCAAGCGTTTTGTGGAACTAGCGCGTGGCAACTATGAATTAGTTCCTGAATTAATGGCAGAAGGGGCAGTGAGACTTGCGGATGCTTTGATTGAACGATTAGAACGGTAGCATCGCTAACTCCCTTCACATATCTACTGAAGGAGTGGTGCGGCATATTCATCGTTTTTTTTC
>CADCTM010000929.1 GCA_902805485.1 uncultured Coleofasciculus sp.
TCATCAACGACTAGCCATTGTCTTTGATGAAACTTGTTCTAAATGGGATACAAAACTACTGGAGTTCAACGGAGAAAATGACCATGTACACTTGTTGATTCGCTATCATCCCCAAATTGAGCTGAGTAAGTTTATTGCTAACCTTAAGACTGTCTCCAGTCGCTTGATTCGCAAAGAGTTCAACAGTCGGCTAGAAAAGATTTACGGAAAACCCGTGTTTTGGACAGGTTCTTATTTTGTCGCCAGTTGTGGTGGGGTGACAGTTGAGCAATTAAAGCAGTATGTTGAGCGGCAAGATACTCCAGAATAAGGATTCGCTAACACTCAATTTTATATTGGTCGGCATTCCCCTCCCGCTAACCTTTCAGGTATAACGGGAGACCCCTGCCAACATCTAGTTGGAAAATTACTGGGAGCCATTTGGTACTTTGTATCCTTACCTGTTTAGGACTAGCGCTTTCCCACCTGCTATCGATAAACCCGCTTCTACAAAATAGGACATCTATAAAACCAAACGCTATAAATTCTTGGATGATTTTCTCCCCTATGGTTCGCAAAATCTGAAGCCGCTACAACTGGGGAGTTTTTCTGTATCAATGATTACCAATTGGCTTAACGCTGGCTCATTCCCCTAGGCAGACGAGTAGACAATTCAGTAAGAGGTAAATTATGTAGAGATAAATTGTGCAAAGGTGTCATTACTCTGGGCGGTGTGCATAGGCGAGAGTAGTAATCGGTGAACTGAACAATGGGGCAGTTATTCAAATCTGCATTCAGCCCAGAACATTCATTCATGACACAAACTGAACCCAGAACAAGCGAGGAAAGGGTTGCCGCCGCGCCGATTTTGACGAAATCGCGGAGCGCGAACAAGGGGTGAATGGAAGTAGTCCAGCGCCCAAAATTATCAATGATTAAAGTTAGGAGAAAGATATGGTTGTCAGCAGTGAAAGACGTGCTTTTGGAGTATTTTCCAGCCGTCAAAAAGCGGAACAGGCACTCAATGAATTGAAAACTTCCGGCTTTCCAATGGACAACGTTTCCATGATTGCTAGAGATGCACAACAGGGCGAGGAACTTGGCGGTGCTGAACTAACGTCTCGCATTGGAAATAAAGATGTCGGGGGTGCAACAGGAGTGGTTGGAGAGATTGCCACAGAGAGTGCCTTGGGTGCTGTGTTAGTTGGTCTTGGCAGTCTAGCCCTTCCTGGGATTGGACCGATAATCGCAGCAGGTAGCGTTGCCACTGCACTTGTTGCTACCGTTGCCAGTACTGGTATTGAAGCCGCAGCTATTAGTGGTTTGGTTAGGGCGATAAGCGATCTAGGCATTCCCGAAGAACAAGCTAGAGTTTATAGCGATCGCCTCCATCAGGGTCATTATTTGGTCATAGTCGATGGCACAGAAGACGAGATTGGTCGTGCTGAATCGATTTTTAGCGATCGCGGTATTCAAGATTGGGACGTTTATTCCCCGCAAGCTTAGGATATCCCTTGCAGTAATAGGCGATCGCTAGTAGGAATTACCTGCGCTTCGGCAAGTATCAAGCTACCTCAACATTAAGACTGATTTGGAGAACTAGAAATCATGCAACTGAAGCCAATCAATCAGCAGGTTGTTGCCATCGTTGGGGCTTCCAGCGGCATCGGACGTGAGACAGCTCTTCAGTTTGCTCGTCGTGGGGCAAAGTTACTTGTCTCTGGTCGCAGTGAGTCGAAGCTAGCGTCGTTAGTGAACGAGATTCGGAGCTTTGGTGGTGAGGTAACCTCTCTAGTCATCGATGATGTAGCGGTATTCGAGCAAGTTAAGGCGATCGCAGACCGTACCGTGGAAGTGTATGGGCGGCTCGATACCTGGGTTCATGTTCCTGCTACCGCCGTCTTTGCCACGTTCGATAATCAAACACCCCAAGAGTTTAAGCGCGTCGTTGATGTCACCTTGATGGGGCAGGTATACGGGGCAATGGCAGCGCTACCCCATCTCAAGCGTGAGGGACGGGGGGCGCTGATCCACATCTCTTCAATGGAAGGCGTGCGAAGTCTCCCATACCAGAGTTCGTACTCCGCAGCCAAGCATGGGATAGAAGGCTTTCTCGAAGCCATGCGCGTCGAGTTGCAACATGAAAAAATACCCATCAGTGTGACGAGTATCAAGCCAGCCGTGATCGACACACCTTTTTGGGACAATTCTCGCACGAAGTTAGGCGTGAAGCCGTCAGGAATACCTCCCTATTACGAACCTAGCTTGGTGGCTGACGCAATTCTCTATGTCGCTGAACACCCAACTCGCGACTTCTTCGTTGGGGATGCGGCTAGGGCGCTAGATTTTCTTCAGCGACTCTCGCCCGAACTGGTAGATTCCTTGCTGCTGCTCATCGGCTTCCCGTTACAGCGCAGCAATGTGCCGAAGTCTGAAGATGCGCCAAACAATCTTTACGAGCCTGTCCCCGAACACGACACAATTGAGGGAAGCCTGAGCGAGGCGCTGGAGATACCGAGCATTACCGACTGGCTGGATAAGAATCCAGTGATCAAGTGGGGTGCGATCGCTGGTGTAGCAGCCTTAGCCTTCCTGGCAACACAAGCCTTCAACAATGAGGGGTAAATTTGGGATGAAATGGACAACGCCCTTACATCAACCCCAGTGTAAATAAACAGGGCATCAGGCGCAGGCTTGATGCCCTTAGTTAGGATGTGTGAAAAATCGCGTTCCTGATTAACGGTATGATTCCCGGCAGCTCCCGGACTTCTGAATCAAATTGATCCAGGGCAATGAGGCTTTCAACAAAGAAGTCGGGGATCTAGGTTATCTTTTCATCTGTGATCAGCAACGCCTAAAAAATCAGATTTTGTCAAGAATCGCTTGGGCGACAACTTCGTTGGTGATCAGTCCTATGATCAACTTACCATGCAGAGCTGCCAAAATCGACTCGCTCTTTTTCGCACCTGCTGCAATACCGATAAAAAACTCGAACGCAGCAAACATTGGAGTACGCTAACGATTTCGCACATAAGTTTCTGGTTTCTTCGTGCGAAATCGTACTGAATCTCGATAGGGGTAGCAACTATCCTAATAAATGAAGGTCAGTAATTAGGCTCTCTCAAGCATTGCAGGTTGTTAATTGGCGTCTTTCAACTAACTCTGCATTAGAGAAATTTCTAATCTCTCAGCTAAAGCCCCTAATTATGTGATCAAGAGTCGATTTCTTTTGTCTCTCCACTCCAACGGCAGGCGAATGTTGTCTGCTCAATTTGGCGGCACTCTTTGCATTAGGACGAGGTATTTCCTGGCTATGTGTAATCAATCTTTACCGCTCAACGGTCTGCGAGTACTCGTTGTGGATAGTGACCCTGATTGTAGATATCTGCTGACAATGATATTTGATGAGTATGGCGTCGAGACGATCGCCGCAAAGTCAGCAATTGAGACTCTAGAAATCCTGAAACAGGTTAAACCAGACGTCCTGATCAGCGAAATTCGCTTGCCCAAAGAAGATGGCTACTCGCTGATTAGTAAAGTGAAAGCCCTTGAGAGCGCCGAACAAGCCCAGATTCCAGCCATTGCTCTGACGACACAAGCTAGGGAAGGCGATCGCGCCCATGCCTTATCAGCCGGCTTTTGCAAGCACTTACCTAAACCGTTTGACATCGACGAGTTAATCGCAATGGTTGCTTGCATAACTCAACACATTCAATGGGTGCCTGCAACATGAATACAATTCTCTTTACTCAACAAGTCGAAGCGATGTCCGATCGCTTAACGAACCTGTATCAAGGAATCAACACATCCTCTTCACTACCACTTACTCTACTGCCATCTGCTCTAAAAGAACTCGGCATTGCCTCTGAGCGACTTGAGCTAGCGGCAAAGATGCTGTACCAGCAGAATCAGCAGTTATCGTTGGCTAACCGGGCTGTGGAAGCCGAGCGCCAGCGCCACCAAGCGTTGTTGGAATTTTTCCCCGATGCTTGCCTGCTGACCGATGCAGCAGGAACGATTCAGGAAGCAAATCAGGCGGCTGCCAAGTTGCTTAATCGCCAGCACTCGTTATTGCTCGGTCAGTCTTTAACCGCTTTCGTCAGTCCTGAAACTCGGCAACAGTTTGAGACCATGTTGCAGATGCTTCAGCAAAGACCTTGGAAACAAAAGTGGGAGATACGCTTGCAGTCGGAGCGAGGTGGGGCGTTTAACGTCAGTGTCCTCGTAGAGGTCAGTTCCCAGGAAGCAAACCAACCCCTTACCCTGCGCTGGCTGTTGCGCCACCCAACCGATTATAGCCAGTCTGCCGACAGCAAGACCGAACTGGACTACCCCGTGCAGCATTATCACAAGGGAGAAACCATTCCTTTAGACCATCAGGCGATTTGGCAGGTTTGTTCAGGACTGGTGAAGCTAACAACATATTCTCAGAGCGGTCAAGAGGTACTAATCGGGCTAGCAGGTCCAAAAGCTCCCTTTAGTCCTAGCTTGACTGCCCTGCCGCTCTATGAAGCAACTGCCCTCGCCGATACTCAGCTATGGCGCATTCCACTCACCGATTACGCGACCTCTCCTGCCCTCAAGGAGAGACTTTTACCTCAAATTAGCCAACGACTCAAACAAACCGAATTGCTACTAGCAGTTTATGGGCAAACCCAAGTTGCAGACCGCTTGGAGAGTTTATTACGGTTGTTAAAACAGGAAATTGGGCAACCTGTAGCGGATGGTACGCGGCTGAGTGTTCGTCTCACACACGAAGACCTTGCTACTGCCTGCTGCACAACCAGAGTCACTATCACCCGGTTGTTTAGCAAACTACAGCAGCAAAAGAAGTTGAGCTTAGACTGCAAGCATCACCTGATTTTGAAGGGCTGGGATAGCAAGTGAGCTTCACTAAGTTGGACTATTGCCAACCTGTTCCGAATGGAGGCGGTTCTGACACGTTCTTTGAGATAGACTAGAGATACACCGGTTCACGGGTTTGTGACATTTTCGCTCCTCCCTCAGCTCTTTCTCTCAAAGGGGAATTGAGGCGGAAGCAACACCAGGAATATCGCCATGAATTTATGCCCCGCTGCTCAATGGAAGGCTATTTAGGCAATATTTCTGAGAAGTATTACATGACTATTGAAAATCAACTGCTTGCTAGCCTGTCTCGTGAGACATACGAGAAGCTAGCCCCTTACCTAAAGCGCGTCTCGCTAAAACAAGGTGAGAGGCTCCAGGAACCTTATGAGATCATCCATGCACTCTATTTTCCGATTGATTGCCTCATCTCGATCACGATCACAATGAGTGACGGCTCCACGGCTGAGACGGGTGTGGTCGGCAACCGTGAAGTGCTGGGCATCAACGCCGTCATGGGCGTCAGCGAGACCTTGCAGATGGAATACGTCGTACAGATCGCGGGCAGCGCGATGAAGATAGAGGCGCAGGTGCTGCGGGACGAGTTTGAGCGCAATCAGGAACTACGCAATGTGCTGCTACGCTATACCCAAGCTATGATCGCGCAGATCTCGCAGACTGCCGCTTGCAACGGCCTCCACGTTCTGGAACAACGATTAGCTTGCTGGCTGCTCAAAGTCCAAGAGCGTATTGACTCGGACGAGCTTAAGCTGACGCAGGAGTTCCTTTCCCATATGCTGGGCGTGCGCCGCGCTGGTGTCACGCAAGCCGCGCAAAAGCTTCAGGAGAGCGGTCTGATCTCCTATAGGCGCGGTTACGTCCAGATCCTCGACCAGCCGGGACTGGAAACGGCTTCGTGCGAGTGTTTTAAGATGCTCAGAGAACAATATGATCGCCTGCTCGGAACAAAGCCCAGAGCTTTGCCATGAGGTCTTTCTCGCCTGCGCTCCTGTGCCTCCCAGGTAAAGAGCGAAGCTGAACATACCCGTCTGATTACTTACAGGTTAACTCTCGTCAGGTTGTAATACCCTTTCCCCTAATGTTTCCCAAAAATTCCCGGCATCGCGCGCGAAGTGTGCGCTACGCGCACTCCCCCCTTCGCCCCCCGTTTACGGGGGGCGAAGGGGGGAGTGCGTATTTAATAGGTGCAAAAAGTGAATGGGTTAACAACAGTATGAGTTGTTTTCCCTCAGTTGGTGAGTAACGTTTTAGCGAGGAGCAAGATGATAACAAATGAGCAAAAAACAAGACACACCGCCGACAATTCTGCTAGTCGAACAGGAAGACGAGACGCGATCGCTCCTGAAATATAATCTTGGCAATCGAGGCTACCGTGTGATTGTGGCGTTAGACGAAGAAGATGCGATCGAACGGATGCGGGACGGACACGAATGCCCTGACCTGATTTTGCTCAACCAGTATCTGCTGCCGCTAGACGA
>CADCTM010000930.1 GCA_902805485.1 uncultured Coleofasciculus sp.
CACTTCCCAAAAATGTATCCGCACTAACGATATTGAAAACGTTGGACGTACCGCACGGCATCATACCTTTTTTGAAATGCTGGGCAACTTTAGCTTTGGGGATTATTTTAAAGAACAAGCGATCGCTTGGGCATGGGAACTCTCAACACAAGTCTTCGGTTTATCCCCAAAAAACCTCGTCGTCAGCGTATTTAGGGAAGATGACGAAGCATTTGCGATTTGGCGCGACAAAATCGGCATTCCCCAAGAGCGTATCCAACGTATGGGAGAAGATGATAACTTTTGGGTATCCGGTCCCACGGGTCCTTGTGGTCCCTGTTCAGAAATTTATTACGACTTCCATCCAGAACTAGGCGACGACATTGACCTAGAAGATGATAGCCGATTCATCGAGTTTTATAACTTGGTGTTCATGCAATACAACCGGGATATTGAGGGCAACCTCACAGCGCTGAATAACCAAAACATCGACACCGGACTGGGACTGGAACGGATGGCACAAATCCTGCAAAAAGTTCCGAATAATTATGAAACTGACCTAATTTTCCCAATTATTAAAACAGCAGCACAAATTGCCGGGATTGATTACAGCAAAAGTGATGAAAAGACCAAAGTATCTCTTAAGGTAATTGGCGACCATGTTCGGGCAGTAGTTCATATGATTGCCGATGGGATTGCCGCATCAAATACGGGGCGAGGTTATATACTGCGGCGCTTGCTGCGTCGCGTGGTGCGTCATGGACGTTTAATTGGAATTCAGGGGGAATTTACCTCACTTGTGGCAGAAAGTGCGATCGCCCTTTCTGAAGCAGCTTATCCTAATGTCCGCGAACGGGCAGAGGCAATTAAAGGCGAACTGCAACGGGAAGAATCAAGCTTTCTCAAAACCTTAGAACGTGGCGAGAAACTCCTGGAAAAAAATATTGAACGGGTAAAAAAAGAAGGCAAAACTCAACTCGACGGACGCGATGCCTTTACCCTTTATGATACCTATGGTTTCCCATTAGAACTAACTCAAGAAATTGCCGAAGAACAAAGCCTTACTGTTGATTTAGAGGGCTTTGAAGCGGCAATGCAAGAGCAAGTTGATACTTCCAAAGGCGCACATCAAACGATTGACATGATGGCGAAAGGTTCCCTAAATGAGATGGCATCAGGTGTTGCCGCGACTGAGTTTTTGGGTTATACATTGCCAGCTTCACAGGCGATGGTAACGGCATTAATTGCTGATGGTAATCCGGTGGAGTCGGCAGCAGCAGGGACTTCTGTGCAAGTGGTTCTGGATCAGACGCCATTTTATGCCGAATCTGGGGGACAAATTGGCGATCGCGGTTATTTAAGCGGGGAAGATGTTCTAGTCCGGATCGAAGATGTCAAGAAAGAAGCGAATCTTTTTGTCCATTTCGGTCGTGTGGAACGCGGTACATTAGGGCTAGGAATGCCTGTAACCGCTCAAATTGACCGAACTTGCCGTCGTCGCGCCCAAGCAAATCATACGGCAACACACCTCTTGCAAGCGGCACTCAAGCAAATTGTTGACCCTTCCATTTCTCAAGCGGGTTCTTTGGTAAACTTTGATCGATTGCGCTTTGATTTCCATTGTCCTCGTCCTGTTACACCGCAAGAGTTGCAACAAATAGAGGAACAGGTTAATGCTTGGATAGCTGAGGCACATGATGCCCAAATTGAAGTGATGCCAATTGCTCAGGCGAAGGCAAAAGGTGCGGTGGCGATGTTTGGTGAAAAGTACGGGGATGAAGTGCGGGTGATTGATTTCCCTGGTGTCTCGATGGAACTGTGTGGCGGCACTCATGTCAACAACACGGCAGAAATTGGCGTGTTTAAAATCGTCTCCGAAGGTGGTGTGGCGGCAGGAGTTCGCCGAATTGAAGCAGTTGCCGGACAAGCATTGCTGGATTATTTGAATGTACGGGATAAAGTGGTGCGAGAATTAAGCGATCGCTTTAAAGTTAAACCCGAAGAAATTAGCGATCGCATTACCAACCTGCAAAATGAACTTAAGGCATCGACTAAACAGCTAGAAGCACTGAAACAAGAACTGGCATTAGCGAAATCTGACCAACTATTATCACAAGCGGAATTAGTGGGTGAGTTTAAAATCCTCGTTGCCAATATGGGAGAAGTTGATCCAGAGTCACTCAAAACCGCTGCTGAACGTTTGCAGCAAAAACTCGGCGAGGGTGCAGTAGTATTGGCTTCAACTCCTGAACCCGACAAAGTGAGTATAGTAGCGGCGTTTAGCAAAGGTGTTAATGCCAAAGGACTGCAAGCTGGGAAGTTTATTGGGGGGATTGCGAAAATCTGCGGTGGTGGTGGTGGCGGACGCCCGAACCTTGCCCAAGCCGGAGGACGTGACCCTAGTAAACTAGCAGAAGCCCTTGATGCAGCAAAGGCGCAACTACACGCTTCACTGATCTAGCTTTCAACACAAGGGTAATGTTCAGAACTCAAAAACGTTGTGTCACTCCACAAACTGGCACGTACTGTAATAGATCCGAGGTTATGCCAAGCTATTGTTTAATCGTGTGAGGAGCAAGTTAATGAGGAAAAAGCGTTTGGGGTCGAAACACGGCAAGACTCCCAGGCGCTTTTTCTATTGGACAATCTGAAAAGTATCTTTCTGGGCAGTGGTAAAGTGGGCGAACTGAGATCATTTTCTTCGTGACGCAATACACTTCGCCGCGTTAAACCGACATCCACCATAAGGATGAATCTTTAACTAGACTTCATACAAAAAGTTAAAAAAACTATTGAAGTTGTATAAATTAATGGGGAGAGCTTTTCCCGTTGCCGCGAGGCTGCCTGAAGTTGATACTCAATCGTTTAATCGGCGAAAGTTTTGAGCATCTGGGATTGGCAGACTAGTTCGTTGGAACAAGAAAAATGAATGCTCTATTGCCTGATAATGAAGCAGCGAGACTTGCAGCCCTTTCTGAGTGTAATATTCTCGATACTCCTGTTGAAAAAGCCTTCGACGACATCACCCATTTAGCAGCGTATATTTGTGGCACCCCCATTGCCTTAATTAGCCTACTTGATGCTGAACGCCAGTGGTTTAAGTCTAAAGTTGGTTTAGATGTTGCCCAAACCCCTCGTGATATCGCCTTTTGCGCCTATGCAATCAAGCCAAACGATATTTTGATTGTTCCAGACGCCCTAGCTGACTCACGATTTGCGAACAACCCCCTTGTTACCTCCGACCCGTATATCCGGTTTTACGCTGGTGTCCCTTTAGTTACACCCGAAGGCCATATACTCGGAACCCTCTGCGTGATTGATTATGTACCGAGAGAACTGACTCCAAAACAGATAGAAGCACTCTTAACATTGGGGCATCAAGCTAGCACGCAAATTCAGTTAGGCTGTAACTTAGCCGCACTGGAGCGTGCCACATTCGAGCGCCGACGAGCCGAGGAAGCACTTTCTCAAGCAAACACCCAACTGACAAACCGCGTAAAAGAACTGGAACAGCGCAACCTTGAGATCATGCTGCTGAGTGAAATGAGCGACTTTTTGCAAGCTTGTCTCTCAGTTGAAGAAGCCAAAAAAGTAATTGTGAAACTCACCCAACTTTTGTTTCCAGCCTTCGATGGAGGTGTTTTGCTCAAGAGTTCTACAAAAAACCTAGTCGAAACAGTAACAACTTGGGGAAAAGTTACCTCTACCAAGACGTTCAAACCCTGTGAATGTTGGGCATTGCGGCGAAGCCGAGTCCATTGGGTACAAGACATAGAACACGGTATGCGATGCCAACATTTTCTGGGTTCCCCCAAGCCAGCTCAATCGCTCTGTGTGCCAATGTTAGCGCAGGATGAAGCATTGGGCTTGCTGTATTTGAGCGCTCAAGACTTCGGGAAAATAACCACTGCCAATCGGCGGTTAGCGCGGACAGTTGCTGAACAAATTGCCCTAGCGTTAGCGAATATAAAACTGCGGGAGAACCTCCGAAATCAAAGTATTCGCGACCCCCTTACCAACTTGTTTAATCGGCGCTATCTGGAAGAATCTCTCGAACGGGAGATGAACCGGGCAAAGCGCAAACAACAACCAATCGGAATTATCATGCTGGATGTTGACCACTTTAAGCAATTCAATGACAAGTTTGGTCACGACGCGGGTGATGCGGTGTTGAAGGCAGTCGCTCAATTTTTGCAAAAACATACTCGGCAATCTGATATTGCCTGCCGTTACGGTGGTGAGGAGTTTACACTAATTTTGCCGGAAGCGTCTTTAGATGTCCTCAAGCAACGAGCTGAACAACTGCGGCAGGGCATTAAGAAGTTAAGCATATATCATGGTCAGAACCTCTTGGGTAAAATTACAATCTCCTTGGGCATTGCTTGTTTTCCTGACCAAGGTGTTACAGGAGAGCAAGTGATGAAGGCAGCAGATACCGCTCTTTACCGTGCCAAAGCTGAGGGACGCGATCTGGTGGCGATCGCATCATAAAGGCTTAAGCCTTCAAAATCCAAGAGTTTTTATTGTAAATTAGTCTCAAATCAAGACTACTCGCTCAGTACTACTTGCTCATAAGTCGCTGCCAACTGAGCTGGACTCAGGTGTTCATAACGTTCAAACGGCTGATGAATCCAAGGATTATCAGGCAAGTAATCCACGTAGTAATCCGGGGTAATTACAGAGCAGGCTTTATACCAAATCACACCAGTCCGAATCGCTTCAATTTCGGTATCATAATTACGATTGAGCCAGTTAATTGACTCCCGCAAGCTGACTCCAGAATCTGCCAAGTCATCAAGTAGCAAGATGCGATCGCCTAATTTTTCCGTAGTCATTGCCAGGTGACTCGAAAAGCGAATATCTCCCCGCAGCCGATTTTCCGGTCCCGAATAGGAAGACGCACAAAGAATCGCTAAAGGCTTACGATACAGCCGACAAAGCGTATCACCAATCCGCAATCCCCCCTTAGCAATACAGACAATTTGGTTAAAATCCCAGTTAGATTGGTAGATTTTCACAGCTAACTGTTCGATTTTTTGGTGGTACTCAGACCAAGAAATGTAAAGATCGGGCATACAAAAAATTGGTTCGGCGTCAATGATATTTGAACAAAATTTTACAACGACTCACCTTCATTCCTCTGTATGTAATAAACAGACTGCCAGGGGTTATGTTAGCGTTGTACGATTTTGAGTCCCAGTTCCTAGGAACACATCTGCAATGAGTAATACTTCTCCATCTGATTCATCTCTTCCTCCAGGCGTACCCAAGCCGGAAAGGATGAGTTTGGCGACCAAACTTGCCTACGGTGCAGGTGATTTGGGTCCCGCAATTACAGCGAATATTGGTGTATTTTTTGCCTTGTTTTTCTTTACCAATGTGGCGGGATTGAGTGCTGGGTTAGCTGGCAGTATTTTGATGATTGGTAAAATTTGGGATGCCGTCAATGATCCGATGGTGGGGGTAATGAGCGATCGCACCAAGCACCCTTGGGGACGCCGCTTACCCTGGATGCTTTACGGGGCAATTCCTTTCGGGATTTTCTTCTTTTTGCAGTGGATTGTCCCTCACTTTAGCGCTGACAAATCTGCCAATAACTGGGCATTATTTTGTTATTACGTCGTAATTGGGATTTTCTTCAATACCTTTTACACCGCCGTTAATTTACCTTATACGGCTTTAACACCAGAACTTACCCAAGACTACAACGAACGCACCAGCCTCAACAGCTTTCGTTTTACCTTCTCGATCGGTGGCAGTATTTTATCGTTGATTCTGGCTCAGATTATCTTTGCTCAGTTGAAAGTTGCTCAGGAACAACAATACATAGTACTCGCCGCAGTTTGTGCAGTGATTTCGGTTTTACCTTTATTTTGGTGTGTTTGGGGAGTAAAAAATCGCGTCCTCGCTTCTGAAAATCGACGCACCGAAATAGAAGAAACCGACGTACAGATTCCCATCCCAGAACAACTCAGAATTGCCTTCAACAACCGCCCTTTTTTATACGTTATTGGAATTTATCTTTGTTCCTGGTTAGGAGTGCAAGTTACCGCTTCGATTTTGCCTTACTTCGTCGTTAACTGGATGGGTTTACCTGCTGCGGAATTTCCGAAAGTTGCGATCGCAGTTCAAGGTACTGCTCTGATTATGCTCTTCGTCTGGAGTGCAGTTAGTAAGCGATTTGGCAAAAAAGCCGTGTACTTTATGGGGATGATTCTTTGGATTATTGCCCAAGCGGGTTTATTTTTCCTACAACCCAATCAAATCGGCTTAATGTACTTCCTCGCTAGCATGGCAGGAGTTGGCGTTTCCACAGCTTACCTGATTCCTTGGTCAATGATTCCCGATGTGATTGAACTAGACGAACTTCAAACAGGTCAGCGTCGGGAAGGGATTTTTTATGGTTTCATGGTACTACTGCAAAAAGTTGGTTTAGCAGTGGGTTTATTTTTAGTAGGACAGGCTTTAGAATTTTCGGGATTTGTCGAAACCGCACCCGGACAAGCTGCACCAATTCAACCGCCTTCTGCACTACTTGCGATCCGCATTTCTATTGGTCCCCTGCCAACAATTGCTTTAATTTTAGGTTTGATTCTCGCCTACTTTTATCCGATTACCCGCGAAGTTCATGCTGAAATACTCTTGAAGCTTAAAGAACGTAATTCGGGATAGGGAGGATTTTTGTGTAGGGGTAATGTCCTCACATAGCTTACTGGGTTTGAGATGAGGGCAACCAGGGGCGGTTTCCTCCTACCTTAAGTAACAGTACTGCGCTGACGCCTGACAATCAGCAAAAGTGCGATCGCAATTATTCCCAATAACATCCATTCTTCTGGTTCGGGAACACCGGAAACATTAAACAGATTCGAGGGTTTAGTTAACTGTTCTTTCCCAGTTTCCACCTTACGCTCAAAGCGATCGCTTTGTTGTTCTGCTTTTTTGAGTGCTTCCCTTTGTCGGTCATTAACCAATACAATCATCGACGAATAAGGCGTCACAATATTAAACGACTTAGCAACAGCATGAATTGCATCCAACTGCACCAACTGCGCCTTTGCCTTCTCCTTACTCAATCCCAAAACCAACTGCCGCGCCGCCACTGGCTCAAAATTCTCCTGGGATACCGCCTGTAAAGACGCTCCAGATGGCTTTGTCGGGGCAACCACAGCCGGAGATTTAGTGAGGAGATTGCCCTGAGTCGGCTTTTCCCGCATCCACGCATACCCATCTACAACACTCACCACCGACTGCCCTAACGCCGCCTGAGTCGCCAATCGTTGCATCACTTCGGGGACTTGGGTAGACACGCCCCCACTACTATCTTGAATCGCCTTGAGCGTCGCATCATCATAAGCCGGTGACAACTTCCCTCCGATATGCACCATCCACAACGGCGCCGTTATCGCGGGGATAGTAGTTGTGTCCTCAGACAATTCATAACTGCCCTCATCCGTAATTAATAAAATCGCATCATAGGAAGTATCACCTTGCAGTTGGGTAAATTGCTCAAGAATTTCCTTCGGTTGCAACGTACCATAAAAGGTCAGCTTCGCCGCATCAAAGCGCCGCAAATCATCAATCCGCCGAGGTTGGGCACCAGGAGATGCCGCAATGTATAAATCGGCATCATTATTCGTAAAATCACTATCAGCAAAGCCTTTTTCTTTCAACCAAGCGAACGTCTGAGTCAACTCCTTGGCGTGTTTTGCCATACTGTAAGAGCTATCCAGAGCGATCGCAAATCGTTTGCCTTGGGGTAAGGAATAATCTTGCTTTCCTAACGGCTTAACCGAAATGCGATCGCCACTCGGCAAGTTAACTTGATGTAATGTTGGTTCTTGTTTTTCCGCCCTAATAAAAGCTGGCAACCAGTCATCTAAATCTGAGCCATTTTGTCCATTTTGAGTACGTTTTGTAGAATTTGTCCAATAAATATTGCGCTTCTCCCCAAGTTGAGGCATTGCCCACCCGGCATCTTGTTGCATTACCTTATAAGTAAGCCAAAGATGCATTTCGGTCGGTAGTTGTTGTAAGGAGTTATCTAAGGGGATTGGCGGCTGTTTTGGGGGAACTGGAAAGGCTCTCAGGCGATAGTGTCGCGGTCCCACTTGCTCGATTAACGCTGGGTCTACGCGCTCTCTAACTTGTTCGTTGTATACTTTTTGAGCCGCACCCCGTGGCGAGACGGCAAAGGGAAAACGCTTGTCGCGGTTTGCTGTATCACCAAGCCATAATCCTGTCACTACTGCGCTTTCCGGTAAGGAAAACGAGTAAAAAACTTCCTGCTGTTGAGGTGTTTTATTTTCGTAGACTTCGTACAGTTCGATATCTGCCCAATCACCTTGGGGTTTGACAGTGATATTTTGCGATCTTAACCACACTTTTTTCTGGTTAATATTTAGTACTCCTGCCTTCGCCTCTTCCCGATTCGCTGTTGATTTTATGGCGTGTTGAATCGCTTTTTGTTCGGCTTTTTGAATCGGCGTGTCAAAAAATTCGGCATAAAGTTTTTCCGCTTTTTCGCCATCAGTACGCGATCCATTATATAAAAATGGCGACATCAACTGATTGTAGGTATTCTGGACAACTTGAGCCGCTGGTTTTGGCAGGTTAAAAACATTCTGGTACATCTCGCGGATGTGGTTATTTTCTTCCCAACTGCTGAGGTAACGATAGGAAGATAAATAGGCATTGACTAACCCAGAGCGAATGTTATCTGATTGGGCTAAGATGGCTTGCCGAGTGGTATCAGTTGAGGCGGGTTTACTTAATAAAGAAAAAGCCTGAACCTGAGGCTGTTGCTGTAAGGAAATAAATAAAACAAACCAAATTCCGACTGTAGCAACTGAGCCTTTTATTGTGTGGTTTCGACTATATTGAGAGGCAAAAGCTTTTAAAATTTTTCTCCCTGAGTGGACATAAAGAGCCGTCAGCGCCACAGGCATTGCCACAAAAAGGGTAGAGGTAAAACAAAAGAGAAAAAAGGATATCGGCAACAACCAAAGCTCACTAAAAAATCCCCTTGTAAGCATCTCCCCCAGTACCCTCAACCAATCAAATTTGAAGAATTCGACTAGGAGAACCCATGCTGTAGGAAGGGCATAAAATAACAGCAGTGCCCCAGCATAAAGTCCAAATAATAGTATTAAGCTATGACACGCTACTTGTAGCCAGACTAGGGGAAGATTTCGCTGAGAATTCAGGTTAACTTGTTCGCCAATATAGCCGTATAGTAACTCGAAAGAAAATGCGGCGATACAAACAATAACTGTGATAATAAATTGGTGGCTCGCTGGAGTAAGTTCCCGAAGTAAAAATAAGCGAATTAGACAGAGCAGAAATAGAGGTGCTTCTACGCCATAAAATAGACGAATGAGCTGTACAGGTTGTTTATGAAAGCGTATCCCTCCGACGAAGGTACAGAGGGTAGGTATTGCAAGGAGAGCGAGAAATGTAACAAGGAATTCGCCGGGAATTTGCCCTGCCAATGTTGCTTTCGTTAATTCCCCGCCAATGTTTGGCAAAATGCCTGTATAAACAATTAGCAGAAAGGTAAGATTCCAAATCCAAAAGATGGCATAAAAAATGATATTAGACACCCGCTTCATTTTCATGGACTGGCTCCTTTTGGATTTAGATTAAAGAGATTAAATTAGGCTTTGTTCGCCGCCAAAGTTGGGCGGTGTATAAGAGGAGTAAGCAGGCTAATTCGGGCATTCTTCTCCTCTATTCCTGCTCCTACTTGAAGAGTCTGGTCGATCGCATTATGGAGGGTAGTAGCAAATTCCTGAATTTCTGGGCTATCTGGGCGAGGATAACTATCAAAAAGTACGGAAACGAGTACCCAATTTTTCTGTCTGCGGGTGACATCACTCCACAAACGCGAGAGGAAATCATCTGTTGTCTGTTTGGGAGATTGAAACCAATAAGTTGCAGAAATTTTGCCGTCTGACAGTGACAACCAACGCGCTGGCACTGTCGAGGTTAGCTGCTTTCTCTCAATGCCGTCTACTTTTATTCCTAGGGCAAGCAAACAAATTTCTGGGGGATGGTAAGTGCGCCAAGTTGTATTAGCGACTAATAAGATCGAACCGGAAAGGTTGTTTAAAGCGAAGCGATGCTTTTCTGGATGAAGAAAGGGATAATTATCGAAAAAGTGATGTTCTGGAGCTGTTAAGGGAATGCGTTCAGATGCCATCTGACGAGGCCACTGTAGGGATGCGATCGATAGTGGTTGTTCTTCATGAGGGGGGTAGAATTGGGAAGTCACTGCCAAGGCAAAAACGAAAACGATTAGCAATGCCTGCTCTGTGAATGAGCTGGGACGGCAAGACTGTTTTTTTAACTCAGATGAGGCGATCGCTTCTTTGGCTTGTCCAGACTTGGGAACCCATTGCAACATTAGCCAACTCAAGGCACAGGCGCAAGCTAAACCCATAAGTCCTAAAGGAATATGGAGCATTTGGGCAAGTTGTGGCTGTTTTAAAATGTGGGTGACAAGGACTAAGATTAAGACGCGAACGGTGTTGGCTAGGGTAAGAAAGGCTAAGTTTGAGCCGCATACCCCTAACCATCGTCCCCCTAACTTGCGCTTTTCTAGCCAGGTGACACATAGCAAAAAAATTGTCCCTACCCACAAGGTTTTGAGTCCACTACAGGGGACATCCACCTGAGCCGCGCCGTTTTCCAAAACGATAATGTCATAAGAAGAAATCGCGGCAATATGCCATGCCGAAAGCAACTGTTCGACGGCATGAGCCGTTAAAATTCTTGCGGGTATGCCAACGCCTGTACTCAATTGAGAACTTAAGGGTACAAGACAGGCGCCTAAGCTGGCAACAGGTAGTCCTTGGCGCCAAACGGCTGGTTTGAGATACAGACCCAATAAGCCGTAGGTTCCCAGTAAGAATAAGATTACGGTGAGTTGTTCAAGATCGACAAGCTGTTGAAGAGCGATCGCACTTAGGGCTGAACCAATCATCAGTAGGAGAGGATGCGATCGTAATATTGGGTAAACCGACACAAAATAGTTGCTCTTTTCCCAGCCGCCACGGCGATATACGCGCACTGCCTGCACCACTGAAACCCCAACGAACAAGCTAACCAGGATTAGATAGAGGTTAGAAGCTTGCCGGAATGATTCAACCAACCACTGTAGAGATGAATTATTGGCATAAGTCCACCCGGCTATTAGCAGGCAGGTGCTAACAATACCAAGACTTTCGGGAATTTCCCGACGAATGCTGACACGCATGATGCCTCCTTCCGCTAGCCTGTGGTCGCTATCATAGCTCACTCAAATTGGAAATATCCAGAGTAAGATTTATGTTGAGCTGATTATCGATCACGTCCCCAGCCGAGGGTTGACAATTGGGGTGTATTACAATTACTCTAACTGTAATACAATGCCGATAACTGTCTTACAGTCTGTATTCTTTAAGCAAATGAAAACAGTGGGTTAGCAACCATCGGCTAGTTGCCTCAAATCCAACTTCACAACACTATTAAATGACCAGTAGAGCGGAATCCTGTCTTCATCTTGCCTGCCAGTGGTCTACTTACAAAAGTGGTGTAACTCCTCGACAGTAGATTTTGACGGATGTTCAACTACCAAGGAAATCTAAATGAGAATTGCTCAAATTGCCCCTCTCTGGGAACGTGTTCCTCCCTTTCGCTATGGAGGAATTGAGTTAATTGTCAGTTTGTTAACAGATGAACTAGTTCGACGCGGACATGAGGTGACATTATTTGCCTCAGGAGACTCAATTACAAAAGCTGACTTGAAATCAGTGCACAACCAGGCACTGCGACTAGATAAAACCATCAAAGAGCATAGCCTGTATGAGCAAATGATGCTCTCATCGCTATATCAACAGGCTGATCAGTTCGATATTATTCACTCTCATGTCGGCTGTGCCGCTTTGCCCTACAGTGGGTTTGTCAAGACGCCGACTGTCCACACAACTCACGGCATTTTCACGCCCGATAACGAGAAAATATTCCGACAATTTTCTAGGCAACCCTATACCAGCATTAGTGAGGCGCAACGGGAACCCAGACTCGGACTCAACTACATTCATACCGTCTACAACGGCATCGATCCAGAAGTCTACCCATTCCAAGAAACACCGACTCAACCGCCTTATCTCGCCTTTGTCGGCCGCCTGTCACCAGAAAAAGGGCCAGAAGGAGCGATTAAAATTGCCCGCGCTACTGGCTTACCGCTGAAAATGGCTGGTAAAGTCGATGTTGTAGATCAAGAGTATTACAACGAAACGCTCAAGCCGTTGATTGATGGCGAACAAATTCAATATCTCGGTGAAGTCTCCCACGAGGAGAAGGTGCAACTCCTGAGAAATGCGACGGTGACATTGTTCCCCATTACCTGGCGAGAACCGTTTGGCTTAGTGATGATTGAGTCGATGGCAACGGGAACGCCAGTTGTCGGCATGGCACTGGGAGCAGTTCCAGAGGTTATTGCTCACGGTAAGACGGGGTTTGTCTGCCACACCCTGGAAGAAATGAGCGAAGCCGTTCCAGAAGCAATGAAATTAGACCGACCAACTTGTCGAGATTATGTTCTAAGCCGTTTTAGTGTCGCGACAATGGTCAATGAATATGAACAGGCTTATCAGATGGTTCTGGGTAACAATGCCTAAAATCCTCTCTTAGACAGTGTTGCATCGGCGTTAGGAAATTCTCGCCAACGCCGATGGCAGATAGTTTTAGCAAAAATTTGTATATTAATATTGAATCTCGTCACAGAAGTTGATTTTTTTTCTGCCTAATTTTGCAGATTCGAGTACATTTGTAACAGAAACAATTTGGGTGGAAGTCTTACATTAGTTAAAAAGACAATTCCCTCAGCGCCATAGCCTTGGAGTCTACTGGCGATTCTTTTTGCGTACCTTTACGTACTCTTCAAGATTTCCACCCAGGCTGTGGTATCAGAATCAAGAAACTGTTTCACGGTTTCTCAGTCAAGAAACCTATACCTAGTCAACTAGGTTTTTTCTAGAATTCTAAAGAACTTGTTCGTCTCAATGAACAAGGTGTAATCGTTGTTGGACTGCAAAAGCTTACAACTGGTGACACTGCACCCTCCCCCTAACCTCAGCAAACCTTTCATTTGAGCGGAAATTTGGGAATGACGACGGATACGCTTGAGTTAGATGGTAAAACGTTTGTGCCTGCAGAGCAGCTACCCATTCCGGAGTGGCCTTGTGTTCTGAGCGAGCGACCACAACCGACGCTTACCATTAAAGATAATGACCTGTTTTTAGTCACCGATACCCTAGGCAACATCTCTGGCTGTTTAGGAGATGACACCAACGCCAGCATGGGGTTATTCTGCTGTGATACGCGGTTCCTCAGTCGCTTGGAGCTACAAATTAATAGACGCTCCCCGGTGTTGCTCAGTAGCACAGCAGACAAAGGATTTGCCCTCTCGGTGCTGTGTACAAATCCCAGCATGGATGGCGGAGCGCGATTAGAAGGCGGCGACAAATTAGAACCAGGCACAGAAATAGACGGGAAGGCTTTTTTTGAGTTTGCGCCCTTAAGAGCTGACACAATTGGGATTAACCGAGAACTCGTCCTAAATGGGGCGCTATTTGAAGAAGTAACCGTTTCCAACTACAGTACTAGTCCGATTAGCTTTCAGATAAGTCTGAGTTTTGATGCGGATTTTGTAGATTTATTTGTCGTACGCGGCTATGGTCGAAAAATTAAGGGGCAACTCTTACGCTGGATGCCCAAAGAGCAAGAAGCAAGATGTTCCGAGCCAGACGAGAAACCTGACTATGAAAGTCGAAACTTGTCGCCCGCAACCGAACTAGTATTAGCCTATCGCGGGCTAGATGGCGCTCTGATGCAATCTCACCTGGAGTTTGTTCATCTCCAGCCCAACTTGTTCAAAGGTAATACAGCGATTTGGGAGATCGAGTTGGATTCCCATGAGAGCCAGAAGCTGGGTTATCGGCTGCAAATGCTGACAGATAACCGTCCTACTTCTAATGTCAGTGCGCCAACCACCCTTGTACAGGCAAAGGCGGCTGAGATATCAGAACAGCAAGAGTGGCGCCAACAAGTCACCCAAATTCGCTCTGACAAAAACACGTTTAATCGCGTCATTGAGCGGGCGGAACAAGATGTTTATCTCCTGCGGCAGTCTTTTGGTAAGGGCAAAGTCCTCTCCGCCGGAGTCCCCTGGTTTTCCACGCTGTTTGGGCGGGACTCAATTATTGCCGCTTCCCAAACCCTGATGCTCGATCCCTCAATTGCCCGTGAGACTCTTAAGGTTTTGGCTCAATATCAAGGCAAGCGGGAAGATGATTGGCGTGATGAGGAACCGGGCAAGATTTTGCATGAGCTACGTCTGGGAGAAATGGCTCGTTGTCAGGAAATTCCCCATACGCCTTATTACGGCACCGTGGATGCGACACCGTTATGGTTAATGCTCTACGCCGAATACTACGCCTGGACTCATGATACTGAAACTCTAGAGCGCCTGTGGGACAATGCTTTAGCAGCAATGGACTGGATTGACAGGCACAGTAAGGAAACCGGATACCTGAGCTATCAACGCCAATCAAAGCGCGGTTTAGCTAATCAAGGCTGGAAGGATTCGGGAGACTGTATTGTTAATCACAAAGGGCAGTTGGCAACGGGTGCAATTTCATTATGTGAAGTGCAAGCTTATGTTTATGCGGCGAAAATCCGCTTAAGTGAAATCGCCAGACTGAAAAAACGCTTGGACTTGGCAGATTTATGGCTAGACGAGGCAAAAGACCTCAAACGCCGCTTTAACAAGGATTTCTGGATGGACGATCATGATTTCTGCGCTTTGGCGTTGGATGGTGATGGTAATCCAGTTGATAGTATTAGTTCTAACCCTGGTCATTGTCTAAATCTTGGCATTCTTTCACCAGAAAAAGCTTATAGTGTGGCAGAACGGCTCAGGGCGCCGGATATGTTTAATGGTTGGGGAATTCGGACGCTTAGTAGTTTGTCTCCTGCTTATAACCCGATGGGCTATCATGTGGGTTCGGTTTGGCCCCATGATAATTCGATGACAGCGTTGGGATTGCGATCGCTTGGACTCATCGATCAGGCTCTAGAATTATCCCAAGGCTTGTTTGATATGACCCTCCAACAGCCTTACCTGCGTCCTCCCGAACTGTTTTGTGGTTACGAACGTACAGCAGATAATACCCCTGTTAAATATCCTGTCGCTTGTTCTCCCCAAGCTTGGGCAACGGGTAGTATCTTCCAGTTATTGCAAATGATGGTAAATTTGGTTCCCGATGCTCGCAATAATTGTTTGCGGATTATTGACCCGGCTTTACCTGCAACAATTAATAGTTTGTCGTTGCATAATTTGCGTATTGGACCGACGTTACTCGATTTAGAATTCGAGCGTTCTGGTAGTACGACAGCTTGCCGCGTGGCGAAGAAGCGGGGAAATCTTCGAGTGGTGATTGAAGCTTAGTCACTAACTAATCTGTAGGGGGCAATCAGGGCGTGGTTGCCCTCAATACGAGCGGGTAGAAGGGCGCTACCCCTACAGGTTGGTGATGTAGAAGGGCACTACCCCTACACTCTTTCTTAATTATTCCTCAATTGTTGCAACGCCTAAATTATCTTGAATAGTATGCAATCAATTACTGAGTCTTCTTATTGGGAAGAGCGATACCAGGAACAAACACCACGCTGGGATTTAGGTGAGGCAGCACCCCCATTTTTGAGTCTTTTGAACTCAGAAAATAAGCCCAATCTTGGTAAAACCGCTGTGTTAGGTTGTGGACGCGGTTATGATGCGCTTTTGTTTGCCGAGCATGGGTTTGAGGTGGTGGGGTTTGATTTTGCGCCAACAGCGATCGCTGATTCGATATCTTTAGCTAAAACGACTAATAACACGGCTCAGTTTTTACAACGGGATATTTTCAATTTAGCCACCGAGTTTCCCGATTATTTTGATTATGTGGTAGAGCATACTTGCTTTTGCGCTATTCCTCCCGAACGCCGCACCGAATACGTGCAATTGGTACGTTCTATTTTGCGACCAAATGGCGAATTGATTGCTTTATTTTTTACCCATTCTCGCCCCGGTGGGCCACCTTTTGGTTCAACACCGACGGAAATTCGGCAGTATTTTGAAGCAGATTTTGAGATTCTGTTTTTAGAGCCTGTGTTGAATTCTGTACCCTCACGCCAAGGAGAGGAGCATATTGCTCGCTTCCGGGTACGTTAACAAAAAAAAATCCTTTCCTGAGAAGAGTGGGCTTTCTTGCTTAATTTCTGTAATATTTTGTAAAGAGCAATGTGAGCCAATGGATCATCATAGTTTAGAGCAACTTACGGCGCAACTTGAGAGCGAGAATTTACGCGATCGCATGGTGGCACTGGCTAACTTACGCGAAGTTCCTGCGGTTGACGCCGTGCCGCTGATTAAAAAAGTCCTAACCGACAAAAATTTGCAACTTCGCTCAATGGCAGTATTTGCCTTGGGGATTAAGCAAACTGAAGAATGTTACCCAATTTTGGTAAGAATTCTGGAAACTGATCCAGATTATGGTATACGTGCAGATGCAGCGGGTGCTTTGGGATATCTAGGCGATCCGAGGGCATTTGAACCACTGGTACGGGCGTTTTATGAGGATACGGAATGGTTAGTACGTTTCAGTGCGGCGGTATCGCTGGGTAATATTAAAGATCCCCGTGCGCGTGAGGTTCTGACTCAAGCGTTGAATAGTGAGGAAGTTGTGATACAGCAAGCAGCGATCGCGGCTTTGGGTGAAATAAAATCTACTGAGTCGGTTGATGATATTTTACGCTTTGCTCAGTCAGATGATTGGCTAGTGCGTCAACGTTTGGCAGAAGCTTTGGGTCAGCTTAAGACGGATAAAAGCATTTCGGCTTTAAAATTCTTGGCAAAGGACAATCATCCCCAGGTGTCTAAGGCGGCGGCAGTTTGCTTACAGCGTTTTGAAGACGGCACGAACTAGGGAAAGGGCGATCGCTTAAAATCAAGAAAGTAAAGTTACAAATCCTTAATCTCATCGCCTTTATTTCATGGATATTAAAGAGTTTTTTGAGCAGAGTGCAGGCAAGTGGTTTTCTCAACGGACGAGTCACCATTTGGCTTTTAAGCAAGCAGAAAGTGGCAAGTCTAATATTACGATCGCAATGCTGGCGGTGGATGCTCCAGAGGTTGTTAAGCTCTGCGAACAATATAATATTGACCCAAAACTGGCTCTGTGTGGCGCGAGAGTGGTTTGGGATGGGA
This sequence comes from uncultured Coleofasciculus sp., assembly GCA_902805485.1. Classification (GTDB taxonomy): domain Bacteria; phylum Cyanobacteriota; class Cyanobacteriia; order Cyanobacteriales; family Coleofasciculaceae; genus CADCTM01. Next base: position 17,267 of record CADCTM010000930.1, read on the forward strand.
CGATGGAATGGGATGAGGATAAGGAAAACCACAAGGGTTCTACGGTTCTAGTGCCGGTTCCTGATGCGGATAAGCTGAATGAAGGTCAGTTGCTACGAGAGATGGGGTATGCGGAGAAGGCGCCGGTTGCGGGGCGTTATGTGATGGGAGACGATGGGGCGCTAACGCTGATTACAGATTATGAGACGATGTATTCTGAGGAGCGTTTGTGGTTTGCTAGTCCAAATTTGCGGTTGCGGACTAGTATTTTGAAGCGTTTTGGTGGGTTTAGTATGGCGTCGCTTTCTTCTGAGATTCGTATGGGTGTTGGTGCGGCACCGAAGCAGGAAGAAGACGCTACGGCTAGTGCTTGATTAAGGGTAAGGTCTAATAATAGAGTGAGGCAACCCCTAGCAGTCATGCCAGGGGTTTTGCCGTTAGTGCAGAAAATTAGCGAGTTTTCTTTTGCGGCTGTCGCAGGATTACGGGTATTAGGACTTGGAGTAGTCCAGAAATTGGGCTAATCAAGACTGCTGTTGCCATAATAATTTCAGCTTGGCTATTCCCATATTGCATCCAATTCGCGGGATTTTCTATGTGAGGTTCTGGGGGCCTGACAAGTTGAATGGGTTGATTTGTTTGCTCTAGTTTTACGGGTGTTGTCGGTCGAGTTTCCATGTTTTAATCCTCATTGGTTTGCTGTATCGGTTGCCGATGAGACAAGATTAAGTTTCTGGATAGGTTGACCTCCAGACCAGTTGAGGACACTAATTAAGTTCCCTTTTCTGTCCTTCCGAATAATGGGTGAAGACTGGCTAGACTGTGGCTATGACAACCTAAGGGCACGATATATCGTGCCTTTACCACAAGACAAAACAGCTATGAGTCAAACGCGCAAACCTCGTGGTGTTCGGGCAACTAGAGAAGAACAGCGACTCCGGCGACAAGCTACGGAGCAGGGTTTTGAATTGAATGTCTATGTACCACTGGGATTAGTTGAGCGCAAACAAAAGCAGCGTCGGGGTGGGGATGTTCCTCTAGAGGAGGTGTATCAGCTAACCCAGGAAGTCATTACTAAAGAGTATGACAATGACAAGTTTCTAACAGAAGTCATTGAGCCTGGGAAAAGCAGGCGTATTGCTATCATCGGCGAACCGGATGCCGGAAAACTTAATCCTAAATCATTGCCGCAATAGGACAATTAACCACTAACCCGGACAATGTTCCTAAGAACTAATCAGGAAAACTGACTATGCTAAGTTCAACGCGGGAACTCTTGGAAACAGCCAACCGCAATATTTATGCGATCGGGGCTTTTAATGTCTACAATCTGGAAGGAGTTCGGGCAGTTGTCGAGGCAGCAGAAAAGCTGAAAAGTCCAGCAATGCTACAACTTCACCCCAGCGCAATTAAATATGGAAAATCGCCTTTAGTCGCGCTATGTCTGGAAGCAGCACGGAAAGCCGATGTACCGATCGCAGTTCACCTTGACCATAGCACGTCATCCACAGATATTGAGGCGGCGCTGCAAGCGGGGATGAACTCAATTATGGCAGATGGTTCTCATTTACCCTACGAGGAAAACTTGGCGTTTACTCATAAAATGACACAACTCGCTCATACTTATGGCGCGGTGGTAGAAGCAGAAATTGGTAGAATTAGCGGTACGGAGGATGGCTTAACTGTTGCCGAAAAAGAAGCCAAAATGACCGATCCTCATGAAGCGGCTGAGTTTGTGAGAAAAAGTAATGTCGATGCTTTAGCCGTTACCATCGGTAATGTTCATGGCAAGTACCTCAGCGAACCTAAGTTAGATTTTAAGCGTTTGGCTGCGATTCGCAAGTCTGTTGATGTACCCTTGGTATTGCATGGCGCATCGGGTTTGCCGGAAATTATGATTAGCCAATCAATTCAGTTAGGTGTGTGCAAGTTTAACGTGAATACTGAAGTGCGAGAGGCGTATTTAGATGTCCTCAAATCTAGCAGTTCTTTATCGTCACGGGATTTACTGGATGTGATGCAAAATGCGATCGCTGCTATGCAAACCGTAGTCTCAGAAAAGCTAGCACTTTTTGGCTCAATTAGCAAGGCACATCTCCATCAAGTTCAATTTTATTAATGCAGTGGGCGAAGAAAGGGGATTCGGAAGCACTCTTCTGGCGAGAGCGATCGTTTGTTAAATTAACAATAAAGGATTTTTAAATCCCCAATTGGCACGCTACTCTAATCAACGAAAGCGCAATAACTAAGCAGGTATTTATGCCAAGAACTCAACGTAACGATAACTTCATCGATAAAAGCTTCACGGTCATGGCAGACCTAATTCTGAAGCTGATGCCTGCTAAACAGCAAGCTAAAGAAGCTTTCGCCTACTACAGAGACGGGATGTCAGCACAAGGTGATGGTGAATATGCCGAAGCATTGGAGAACTACGAAGAAGCTTTAACTCTAGAAGAAGACCCCTACGATCGTAGTTATATTTATTACAATATGGGGCTGATTCACGCCAGTAACGGGGATCACGAGAAAGCTCTAGGACTGTATCATCAGGCAATTGAACTCAACCCCCGTCTTCCACAAGCGCTGAACAACATTGCCGTAATTTATCACTATCAGGGTGAAAAGGAAAAAGAAGCGGGGAATGCTGACGAAGCGGAAGCGTTGCTTAAACAAGCGGCTGAATTTTGGAAACGTGCAATTCGTCTTGCCCCTAATAACTATATTGAGGCACAAAACTGGCTGAAAACGACAGGACGCTCGACAATGGATGTCTACTTTTAAGTTTAGCTATTGGTGATTAGTTGTTTAACAATGATTAATCACCAATAATTAAGGTTTACTCACCTAGTAACTAATAACTAATGCAATGATTGACCGCGAACAAGTTCACAAGGTTGCTAATTTAGCCCGCTTGGAAATGACCGTGGAGGAAGAAGACCAAATTGCCGCTCAAATGAATAGTATCTTAGGGTATTTTGAGCAGTTAAGTGAATTAGATACGACTGATGTACCGCCAACAACACGGGCAATTGATGTTAGTAATGTAACCCGACCGGATATTCTGCAACCATACGATGACAGAGAAGCTATTCTTAAAGAAGCTCCCGATCAAGATGGCGATTTCTTTAAAGTACCAAAAATCCTTAATGTGCCTGAAGAGTGATTAAAATCTAGCTTAAGGACAAGATAGTTACAGATAGTTATTCCTTGAACTATTCAATGATTAATTAGGGCAAGCCTTTACTGGGAGTAAGGATGGCATTAGGTCACCTAGTCGAGGGTAAATGGACTTCTGAACGCGAACAGGAAGGCTCGCAAGAGCGATTTCTTCGTCCAGCGACGACATTTCGCGATCTGCACTTCTCCTTCGCTAAGGCTATCGCATTACCGCCGACGGTTCTAGTGGCTTTAAAGCTGAGTCTGGACGCTATCATCTTTACATCAGTTTGGCTTGCCCTTGGGCACATCGTACCGCAATTATGCGGAAGTTGAAGGGTTTGGAAGCTGTAATTACTCTGTCCGTTGTCGATCCAATTATAGGCGAAGAAGGCTGGGCTTTCTCAGATTATCCAGGCTCGATTCCTGATAATGTAAATGGTACGCAATACCTTCGGGATGTTTAATTAAAGCTGATCCAAAGTTTACCGGACGAGTAACAGTTCCAGTTCTTTGGGATAAAAAAACGAACAAAATTGTTAATAATGAATCCCGTGATATTATCGGGCTGTTCGATTCAGAATTTGGCGCTTTTGTCAAGGATGATGTTAACTTCTATCCCCAGAATTTGCAGAAAAAGATAGAAGAAACAATTGATGCGATTTATGAGCCAATTAATAATGGTGTATATCGGGCAGGATTTGCCACATCTCAAGCAGCTTATGAGGAAGCTGTAACTAAAATATTTGA
>CADCTM010000931.1 GCA_902805485.1 uncultured Coleofasciculus sp.
TTCAAGGCATACTCTGGCTGACTATGAGAGCGATATAATGCTCCTAGCTTTTTCAAGGCTTCGCTAGCAAAGGCAAACTGTCGGGCTGCCCAAGCTAAAGAATAAGCTTCTTGGTAGTTTTGACTGGCTTCTTCAGGTTGATTGAGTGCTTCATAGTCAGAAGCGATCGCAGTTTTCAGCGGCGGTATCTTGGTAAAGTCTTTTTGGTTGAGGTAAGTCTGAACGAGTTGCTGCTTGATTTTTAAGGCATTAGCAGGTTGCTTTGCTTTATCGTAGATGTAAAGCAACTGTTGTAGATAGATCAGTTCATTAACGCGATCGCTTTTTGCCTGAGCTTGTGCAAATAATTCCTCATACGCCGCCGCCGCTTTCGGATAGTCAAACCATGCCAGGTTGAGTTCTGCTAGCGTCTTCAACGTCGCTTCTTTTGCCGTTGCGTCCTCACGAGTCCGGACATCAGCGAGAATCTTTTCATACACCCCTACTGCCGGTTCAAGCAGTCGTACCTGCCGATAAGCTTGCCCCAAGGCTTGCAGCAGTTCCAAATTCATTAACTTCTTTTCTTGGGCTTCTTTCTGAATATCCTGCAACCGCCTTGTAATCACCTGGGCATCAGGCTTTTGAGTTCTTTGCCAAGCCACTTCTCCGACTCGCCCCAAGGCTTGCACTTCTTCGACATAGCCTAACGCCCGTCGCAACCTCAGTTCTCGATACCAGATGTCAAATGCCTCTGGGGCTTTGTCTGCCTGAAGTAATGCCGTTGCCTGGGTGTTTAACTCATCCAACGACTGCCTTAACCTCGCCTGTTGTTCAGGATTGAGTGTGCCCTTTTTTGGCACTTGGGGCAACAACGGATCAGGTGTCGTGATTTCCAGGGGATTAACTTGTGGTACTTCTGGATTAGGCTTTTCCGGGGCTGCCAGTGCCGTCGAACTAAAACACAGGAGGAACAGTGCCAGCGAAAACGCTGTCTTTCCCAACTTCGGCTGTTTTGGTTGTAGTGGACACAATAATTTTTGGAGCGATTTCATTAACGTTGCTTAAATTGTAAAAAAATAAGTTTAATGACTTGACTTGGAGCGACTTGGTGACTACCTTAGCTAAGGATTTTATCTCGGATTAGCCATAGCATTCTGTGCCAATTGACGCTTAAATTAAACCGAGAGTTTCTACTTATTACTGATATTACTTATGACTAAGCGAATTTACCTTAAGGGCTTAAAGCGACGTGCCTCCCGGAAATTATTTTCTCTCTTATCGCTGATCGTGATCGCCTTTTTGAGTTTTCTGCTCACTGGTTGTGACCCATCCCAAGCGATTACGGTCGAAGAACGAACATTTCTTAACCTTTCGCTGAACTTCTTAGGAGAGTACAACCTACCCAAGACAACATTCAAGGATACACCGATTGGGGGGTTCTCGGCATTAACTTATGACCGACAACGCGATCGCTTTTATGCCCTCTCGGATGATCGTTCTGCATTTGCCCCAGCCCGATTTTATACGCTGAAGCTCATTCTTAATCCTAATACGACAGGAAACCTTAGCCTCGAAAAAGTCAAAATAGAAGACGTTACTTTCCTCAAAAATGAAAACGGCGAAACCTTCCCGAAAGGAGCAATTGATCCCGAAGGCATTGCACTTTCGCCAAAAGGAACCGTGTTTATTTCCAGCGAAGGCGATCGCAATTTGGGCGTTGCCCCTTTTATCCGGGAGTTTGACTTAAAAACCGGACAACAACTGCGTAGTTTACCAATTCCAGAGCGCTATTTACCCAATGACAACACCAAAGAAGACCAACCCCCCCGTGGTATTCAAAATAACTTAGGGTTTGAGTCATTAACTGTTGAAACAGGGAGTAGTTTAGGCGCCGCTACTGGTGATCCTTTTCGCTTATTTACTGCTACCGAATCGGCGCTTTTGCAAGACAAATTGCCCGACACTTCTATCCAAAGTATTCGGATTCGTTTAATGCATTATTTAATCGGAAATATCGCGCGTCCGATGGTTGTAACTGAACATCTTTACTTACTCGATCCGGCACCTAATGGGGCGATCCGGCATGGCTTAACGGACTTATTAACGGTGGATACGGGAGGACATTTTCTTACTTTAGAACGCAGCTATACTTTATTAGGTGGTAGTGCCAAGATTTATCAAGCCGCAACCAGTGCGGCAACTGATACTTCCGGAATTGCTACTCTTAAAGGTGACGTTTCTCGAATTGATGCTGTCCAGAAAAAATTGCTGGCGGACTTGAGTGAGTTGGGCATTTATCTGGATAATTTAGAAGGAATGACGTTTGGCCCACGCCTACCTGATGGCAGTCAGACTTTACTATTAGTTAGTGACAACAACTTTAAAGAGATTCAACTCACCCAGTTTCTTTTATTTCGACTCACTGGGTTGCGCTGAAAAAGCCTTGAATAAATGCCTTTGAAGAGCAATCTAAAAAACTTTTTTTCCTCTGTAATAAAGACGTTCCGCTGTAACGCCTCTACAAATTTGGGAGAAAAACTATAGCCAGCAAGACTCCATGCGAGAAAAGAAATCACTTCTAATTCCCCAAAAATTTAACTGATCGAACCGCATATTCTTCCCACTCGCGAGTGTTGGCAAATGACCGACTGGTGCCCAAATTAAGGAAAAACTGAGGTCTTCATATTTTGTCCATCCTCTGAGGAACTTAACACCATTGCGATCGCGCCAGCCCACGCGCAGACCAAATTGCTCGTAAGTTGCATTATCATACTGACCCAATTCTCCCCCAACACTGAGCCAGATTTCTTTTTGCAAACTGAAGCCAAATTGTCCAGCACTATACTTAATCCAGAGCTGATCTATAGTATGTAAATCTGCACAAGGAAAACTTTCAATTGCCTCGATCGTTAGATATTCGTCGTTTTCTCGGTTAGCTGCCTTGAGGATGACTGCCAAAGTTTCTCGATCCGCTTCTTGCCAATTACCAGCTTTCAACAAATCTCGCAACTTTGTGTAGTCAATATCACGCTCGGAAGTGAGGATATCTGGTGCGTCTTTATCAACTGCTATGCCAATTTTTTGTTTCTTATTTAAGGTGTAAGTAACAATATCGGCAATCTCCCCAAGACGCCCATAACTTTCAACTATTTTCCCATACTTTGCTTCGATTTTACGATACTCTGAATCCGGATCAATGTTGAGTTCTTGGTTCAGAAGAACCGCAAAGAGAATATCGTAATCTTTTTCAGTGAATATAATATCTGGTTCGACTTGTGGCTTAATCTCCTGGCTTTTTCTTTTCGCATAGTTATGCAATTCACGCAGGTAAATTAAGCCCGCCCCGTCTGGATCGGCGGCACCTGTATTAATCCCCTCAACTAAGTACTGGGTGTAGGGTGAAAGGCTAGTTACTCCCCGTTCAAAAGATGTTTGTCTAGTCGTGGAAGTAAGAATAGTTCGCCCTTTTGCGCCTAATTCCTTTTTGAGATTTGTACTTACATTTTTGGTTGGCAAACTATCAGCCGATGCATTACTATAACAACAATCAAGAATCACGACTTGTCGCTCGGCGTCGCTAGCACTTAATTTCATCTGCACGAAACTTGCAGGAACCGCCGTTGATTTTAAGTCATTTTGAGACGTGATGCTAGTCGCAAAATAAAGATGACCTTCTTCATTAATAAGGCAGTGTCCAGAGAAAAATAGCAGTGCTAAATCATTGGCATCACATCTGTCAAATACCTTATCAATCGCCTTTTGCATCGTTTCCAGATTGGGATTGAGCAGCGATTCTACCTGGTCGAAACCCCCAAAATTCGGGTCTTGCAAAACTCGTTGCATGGCTGCCACATTATTAACAGCCTCCGAATGTGGCGTTATCTGAACTTGGTTCTCACTTACTCCAATCAGTAGTGCGACCTTTTTAGGCATTCGCCCCTCCAAATGATTAGCAATGTTTATACTTTCGTCTTTTTCGATTTCGGATCAGGACAAACAACTTGTGATCATTTACTTTTCGTAGATAAAAACGACAAGCCGGAGTTCCTTCCTAGACTGCACTATAAATAAAACTGTTTGCCATCTCTGAGTGACAAAACAGAGAAAAGGACATGAAGATGAATCGTCCCTAACCATCACACTCACAGGACAAACGTTTCTTAGGTGTTGCACAATTGCAGGATGATTTTGTCGAGGCGTATGCTATACGCTACTCAAACTATAGGCTGAACCCCCATCCAGATGGCGCAAGCCTTGCGCCCCCAAATCCATAATAAGTCTCGGCTTTCTACCGTCAGTGGTCGTCAGTCTGAGTTTTACAATTAATAAATCTGATGCCTATTTATGAATTGATTAATGACACATTCTACCGATATCAGCACCTTAGCCCGCTGGATGGCAGCCGATTTTAGTAACCAACAGCAGGCGTTTGATAATCCTCCCCTGTTCGCCCACATCCGTGTCTGTATGCGCCCCCTGGCGACTTCACTGCTGGGTGGTATTAGCTTTTTGGTGGAACAAGCTTATGACTATATGGTGAATAGCCCTTACCGTCTGCGAGTATTGAAGTTAATGACTGTAGGCGATCGCCTTGAGATTGAAAACTATACTGTCAATGACGAAAAGCAATTCTACGGCGCTTCCCGCGACCTTGGACGCCTGCAAACCTTAAAAGCCGAAGATTTAGAGAAACTTCCTGGTTGCAACATGATTGTGGAATGGACGGGTCATAGCTTTAAAGGTTACGTCGAACCGGGTAAGGCTTGTATGGTCTTCCGCAACGGTCAAAATACTTATCTTTCTAGTAGTTTTGAGATTGACCAAGATAAGTTTATCAGCCTCGATCAGGGACGCGACCCAGAAACCGATGAGCAAGTTTGGGGTTCGGTTGCGGGACCTTTTCACTTTGTACGTTGGACTAGTTTTGCTGATGAAGTGAAGGTTTAAAATTTAACAACCTGCTAGGATTCCGAACACCAAATAAGCGATCGCGAAGCAAGTAAAGCAAAGCGCAGATCGCAATACATAAAATTAGTGGCAGTTTTTTCAGACTAGCTGCCACTACGATTAATACTTCTCGGCTGTAGCGACCAAAATGTAACCAACTTTCCGGTTTTCCAGGATGAAGCGATGCCAGAGTCTCCTAGAGAAAGCCCAAAACTTATACTCTCTTCAGATATCGCTCCAAAGACTGATGACATCAAAACTGACCTCTATCTATTACAACCGCGCTGTAGTCTCCTCTGCCATCTCACAAAACGAATTGACATTGATGGTCTAGAGTGCCCCTAAACCTGATACATTTACCGAGTATCGGCAAGCGAGTTATTTGATTTAGTAAGTATGAAAGTCCTGGTTATTGGCGGCGATGGCTATTGCGGTTGGGCAACTGCGCTATATCTTTCTAACAAAGGGTATGAAGTCGGCATTATTGATAGCTTGGTGCGCCGTCACTGGGATCGGGAATTGGGTGTTGACACCCTGACCCCCATCGCACCAATTCAGAAACGCATTCAGCGCTGGCAAGACCTCACAGGAAAATCAATTGACTTGTATGTTGGCGACATCACCAACTATGATTTCCTTGTCCGGGCAATGCACGCATTTGAACCAGGGGCAATTGTTCACTTTGGCGAACAACGATCCGCGCCTTTTTCCATGATTGACCGCGAACACGCCGTTTTGACTCAGGTCAATAATGTTGTGGGGACGCTGAACTTACTGTACGCTATGCGACAAGATTTCCCAGATTGCCACTTGGTGAAGCTGGGGACGATGGGTGAGTATGGCACGCCGAATATTGATATCGAAGAAGGCTACATCACCATTGAACACAACGGACGCAAGGATACCTTACCCTATCCCAAGCAACCGGGAAGTATGTATCACCTCAGCAAAGTCCACGACAGCCACAACATCCACTTTGCCTGTAAGATGTGGGGTCTAAGGGCGACTGACTTGAATCAAGGCGTGGTGTATGGCGTCCTGACCGAAGAAACGGGTATGGATGAGCTGTTAATTAACCGCCTGGATTATGATGGTGTGTTTGGCACAGCGTTGAATCGCTTTTGTATTCAAGCTGCGATCGGTCATCCGTTGACGGTTTATGGTAAAGGTGGACAGACTCGCGGGTTTTTGGATATTCGGGATACGGTGCGTTGTGTAGAAATTGCGATCGCAAATCCTGCCGATGTTGGGCAATTCCGCGTCTTCAACCAATTTACGGAACTATTCAGCGTTGGTGATTTGGCATTAATGGTAAAAAATGCCGCCACAGCAATGGGACTTGATGTTGAGATCAATCACCTGGATAATCCGAGAATTGAGAAAGAAGAACATTATT
>CADCTM010000932.1:0-4908 GCA_902805485.1 uncultured Coleofasciculus sp.
CATTACCTGAAAAACTCCTGTCAGTAACTGGTTGATTTGATTCGGAGCCAAATTTTGCTCGCTCCCAACACTCATCGCCCGTTGAAATAGCCACGTAACAGCAATATTAGGTTGATAAGGTTGCAATTGTGCTAAAGCTTTTCGACTAAGAGCATCACTGATAAGAGCCTCATGGGTTCCTTGGGTAAGCCGTTTTAAGTGTCGCACCATCGAGCCAAACCCACCAAAACTCACCGGAGACTGACCGCCACTGCTATCACCAACTGGCAAAATTCGGCTCCAAGGCATCCTTATCGGTGCTTGGCGGTAGGAGGGAAAAAAGCCAAATAGGACGCGCTTAAAGTCCAATTGAGACAATTCAATGCCCTGATATTCGGGTAAAAGGCGCAGGTATTCCTCAAAGAAAAACTCCAAGCTAGGGCGCTTTGGATGAGCATCCAGGTAGGTGAATAAGTAAGTTGTTCTGCCATCTCTTGCCGGAAATGCTTCCCAAAAGTATTGACATTGATGCTCTATTGGTGTGAAAGAAGCTAAAAGATCGCCAGTTTCATTGTTAGGAAAACCTTGAGCGCAGCTACCAACAACTAAACAGACTCCTTCGGGTTTTTCTCCCTGCCGTGCCTGTCCAACAATAGGAGAAAAATTACCCATTGCATCAATAAGTAGCCTTGTTTTTAATCCTCCGGCAGCCTCAACAAAAACGCCATCAGGATGAACAGCAGCGCCATTAAAAGCCGTTTCTTCAAATAATTTACCTCCAGCCTTGAGGAATTTTGACTTGAGGGTATCGAGGAGAAAAACAGGGTCAACACCAATGTTGAGAACATCCCGTACCCAGAAATCTTGCCCCTGGAAAAAGCTGATCCGAGCGGGGTTATATTCAGAGGCGATCGCCTTTTCAAGTTCCGCTTCTGAAAGTAATTCCAGCTCTAAAAATACTTCTAATTCTTTGCGGGAGATGTTCCACTCTTGGTCTCTACCTCGCAAAATTCCCCGTTCAATTAATGCCACTCGCCAACCTCTTCTTTGCAAGGCTGAGGCGATCAAAATGCCCAATGTGCCGCCACAAATGACGATATCCCAGTCTATTGTTCCTAATGGTTCGTTGCTCTCTTTAATTACCGATGGTACAGGGGTTGTATTTTCCCGTAGTGCTTGCCATTGGCGATCGGCACTCCGGAGGCGTCCCAGAACGTCACCGGGTAACTGTGAGAGAATTTGTTCGGTTTTGCTCATGGATTTCTCTCTTTGGTGAGATGCTCCCTATCAATCGTAATCTGCACAGGGATGAAGCGTCACCTGATGGCCTCCGCACCCTGTGTAGCGTTCCCAAAGGGTAGGGTGGGGCTACAGGAACGAAGCCCGCCTAGGCTAACGCCTTGCTTCGCTAACGTAGGCTAGGAAAATGCGATCGCTTTATTTATTAGGAAATGATGAAGTGAAATGCGATCACTTTGCCAATATTTACGAAATCTTGACAAAATTATTCAAAAATTAATCAGCTTTCGGTTTTAGAAATCCTAATTTGCGTGGTCGTTTATGGCATTCATCCCCCAAACATCAACGACAGTCAGCGATCATCCAATAGACCAACTATCTAACTACATCCGCAACCAAGCCTAACACCATCACAATCACCAAAAAGCCCAAATCCTTGATGGGGAAATCAACTAAATTCCCTCTTCTAGCCTGCTCTCGTCAGGCTTTGTTTGTGTAGCCCCACCCTTTAGAGTGCGGGAATCTTGCCACTACTTCACAGAGGAAGACTGATATAAAAAGTCGTACCTTCATGACAACGGGACTGAAACCAAATCTCTCCCCCATGTACCTCAATAATCGACTTTGCGATCGCAGTTCCCAGTCCCGTGCCACTATGCTTTCCGTGCGTCACAAACGCTTCAAATAAACGATTTTTAATGACCTCTGGAATGCCTGGCCCGTTATCCTTAATCTTAATTTGCACCCCTTCCTCACTTACCCACGCCGTCAGTTCAACACGACCACCCCGCTCTTTAAACGCCTCAACCGCGTTACCCACTAAATTTTGTACAACTCGTAAAAGTTTGTTTTCATCAGCATTTAATACGATATCCCCAATATTAATTACAAACTCAACCTGCGCTTCCTGAAAATAAACACGATTCAGCTTTTCAAAACGCTGTAATGCCTGGCCAAGGTTAAAAGGTTGTTTATTTAATACAGCATTGCCCCGCACAAATTCTAAGAATTCTTCCGCCATTGCTGTCATCCGATGAGTTTGGGCTTTAATCAAATCGCACCACTCAGCCGTCTCTTCATCCGGATGCAGTTCTTTAATCATGCCACTGGATAGATTAATCCCGCTCAACGGACTCTTGAAATCATGAATAATTGTGTTGAGCATTTCTCCAACTAAGACCATTTTCTCTTTATGCACGACCTGTTTTACATAGTCATCTGTAGATTCTCTGAGGCGTTGAATCATGTAACTAAACAGGTTGATTACCTTAGTACCTTTTGTTCTATCCAAGATTTCCATCAGCTTGTCCCCAGGAATCTTCGCTAAGATTGCATCTTCACAAGCAATTGCCTGAGCGCTACGCGGTTGTCCATCAAGAATTCCCAGTTCCCCAAAAAAACTGTTTGGCAACGCCTTAGTTAGTGTTTGATACTGATTGGAGCCTTTGTATTTTCTAAACTCAACTTGACCGGCTAAAAGTAGATATAGGAAATCTGATATTTCGCCTTCTTCAAAAATGACTTTTTGACTATGATACTTCTCAATAATCGCGATTTTGCACAGTTCTGCTGCTTGCTCTGGTGCAAAAAAGGACATAAATTTATGGGATTCCAGATCCATAGGAAAGCAACCTGCATCATTAGTCAAAAGACTTGGCTTGATTTTATCTTGGCATCTTTCACTCATTTAGGCGGTTACACTATGTCATTGCTTGAGGATAATCAAGATGGGTTAAAAAAAGCACGTCATTACATAGGCAATTCAAGGCGGCGTTTCTCTTGTAACTTTAGTCGGTTAGTTTGAGATGTTCAATGTTCGTATCAACCTAATTTTGTTGTCTTCCTAAAGCTAGCACCGCATTCTGACCACCAAACCCAAAGCTAAAACAAAGCACCTGCTGAATTTCAGCAATTCGAGGAGTCTTCACAAAATCTAACTTAAACGCTGGCTCCTTCAACCCGACACAAGGCGGTAGTTGCTGATGCTTCAACGCCATCAAACAAAACGCCGCTCCCAAAGCTCCAGACGCACCCAAAGTATGAGCTGTTGCTCCTTTGGTCGAACTAACTGGGACACCCTGACCAAACAAGCACTCAATCAACTGCGCTTCGTTTTGGTCGTTGAGCTGAGTGCCAGTTCCATGAGCATGAATATAGCTGATTTTAGATGGAGAAAGATGACTACGTTCTAGACATTGCTGGACAGCAGAAATCGCACACCGACGCTCTGGAGCAGGAGCAGTAACATGAAAAGCATCACAAGTCAAGCCAAACCCCAACACTCGCCCGTAAACGAATGCCGATCGCTTTCTTGCCAAGTGGGCTGATTCTAAGACCAACACTGCGGCTCCTTCTCCTAAAACTAATCCATCTCGATGTCGGTCAAAAGGATAAGAACCTGTATGAGCCAGAGCGCCCATTTTAGCAAATCCGGCTAAGGTGAGGGGGGTAATGGGTGCTTCTACAGCACCCACGATCACTCGCTGGCATTGACCAGTTTGGATCAATTCAAATCCTTGAGCGATCGCCCAAATTCCTGTCGCGCAAGCTGCCATCGGTGCTAAGACTGGACCTGTTGAGCCAACCTGACGAGCGGTTGCGATCGCCGCTTTGTGAGGCAGCATATCTAACCAATGCTCTAAAGTTATGGCTGGAGTCGCGACCTGAGAAGCAATTAACTCAGCTTTCAAGGCACTAGCGGAGTTGTCAAACACAAACTCTCCCCCAGTCCTCAATTTCCTTGCCAGTTGCTCCCAAGACCCCTGACAGCCCCGACTAGAGCCAATCGCCACACCACAGTCGGGTAATGGCATTTCCAGACCGGCATCCTGGAGTGCCTCCACCACAACTAGCTCGGTCAGATTTTCTACAGACATAGGGGCTTTACCAACCAATGCCAAGGGTCGGGGTGGCAAATCTGGAAAGGGTTGGTGCGGCTGGATGCCCGACTCACCCTTGAGTAGACGGCGCCAGCTCGGTTCTAGCTTACCTAAGGCTGAAACCAAGCCGATGCCAGTCACAACTACCTCCACTGACCGTTGACAAAGCTCATCAGTGCCTACTACTTCTTGAGGTTCTTGACGCCCTCAGTGACTTCAGCAGAATCAATGCGATCGCCTTGCTGAATCTTGTCTACAACTTCCATCCCTTCGGTAACGTAGCCAAAAACGGCATAGTCACCATCTAAAAACTGTAGATCTGCCAAAGCGATGTAAAACTGCGAAGAAGCCGAGTCTGGCATGGATGAACGAGCCATTGCGACCGCACCGCGTGTGTGTCTTAACACGGGAGGGGGATCAGCAATGCCTGATTTTTTCGGCAACGTTTTACTATAAACAGGACTTTGTGCGCCTTTGGGCTTAATTTCTAGAGGAATATAACGCTCTTTCAAAGTCGCTGGATCTGTAAAACCACCTGTTCCCAAACGCTCAACTGGAAAATTGGGGTCTTTTCCTTGAGGGTCGCCACCTTGAACCACAAACGGTTGAGGGTCGCGTACAACTCTGTGAAATACTAAGCCGTTATAGACGCCTTGCTGGACAAGATCGACAAAATTTCCGGCGGTAATTGGGGCATCGGTGCCATTAACTTGAATGGTTATCGGTGAGCCTTTAACTTTCAGCACCACCGTTGCTTTTCCTTCTAGTTTTGGGGAATTGCTTACTTGAGGACTGCTAGCCGGAGCCGCAG
>CADCTM010000932.1:4918-6306 GCA_902805485.1 uncultured Coleofasciculus sp.
TCGTTGTCGCGGTTGAGGAGTCCGTGGAGTTTACAGAAGCCGCTTGTTGCGTACCACATCCACCCAAAACAAGACCCAGAACAACCAACAGTAATGATAACCAGCGCTGGATTTTTATCTGCATTTTTAAATTCACCGTTGTTGTAGCCATCGCTACTGAATTATCTTAAGCAGATTGACACCTGCTCAACTGAAAATAGTTACAAGCCTTCAAGGGGTACCCCCAAGAAACGAGCTAACTCTGCTCCTTGATTTTCCAGTTCCAAGAGCGATAGCGGTTGTCCCACTCGCGTTAGAGGAACGTCTCGGCGGTCTTTCACGCGGAGATAAAGAGCGCGGCGAGGGTTAAGACCTTCTTTGATGTCTACTCGAATTGACTGAACATCTTTTGTACGACAGCTATATTCGATTCGACGATTCTTACCAGGAAAGCCCCACCGAAAAATCTGAACCATACCCGTTTCTTTGTTGAACTCATTGTAGCCACCTCCAACATCCAAAAGGACGACCAGCCACAAATAAAGTGCCAACAGAAGTCCGGCAACGCCGTAGAACCCCATTGCCACTCCTTGAGGGATAAATATTAGCTGAGTCGCATCACCAACAGGGAGGAGATTGACTTTTAAGTAACTAGATAGTCCCGCCAAAAAAAAGCCTGTAGCGCCCAAAGAGACAATTGTTGCCCACCAGTAGTTACTGAACCGACGAGAGCCTAAAACCGTTTGATGAATTACGCCGCTCTCTTGTTGGGTTGTCGATGCTGTCATTAAACGATCCTGCCCACTCAATCTGAAAATTTAGATCATATCTGCCATTACTATGACATTTTTGACCCACTCGGAACTAGACGTCAGGGGCTAGAGGTGCGAAAGCTTGGTGCTAGGGGGTGACGCCCTGATTAATTCTACTTATCGGTTTTTAGGTTCTCCAGTTCTTCTTCCCTATTTGAGCTGATCTAAAGAAATTCTGAGGAAATATGTGTCAATTTGTAAAATCTCTGATATTCATTATTATTGTATGTAGACGCTAGAAGCCCTACTCTAATGAAAAAAGATTGGGGTGACAGCGCGAAAAGTGTGATAGTTTAAGAAACATTAAGTAAATCATTGGCTAGGACTCTAGTTAGTGGTGCAGGGTGATTGACGCACCCCTTGAGACTAAAGTTAAGTCTTGATGACTGACTTCTCAAGAATTTCCGGCTGATTAGCTATGGAAATGTCAAAAAAATGCGAAAGCATCAACATTAGAATCCTTGCAAATTATTAAGTAAGGTAAGAGGATTTGAAACTATGACAATCGCAGTAGGACGCGCGCCAAGTAATCGCGGCATATTTGATGCCGTAGATGACTGGCTAAAACGCGATCGCTTCGTATTCGTAGGCTGGAGT
>CADCTM010000933.1 GCA_902805485.1 uncultured Coleofasciculus sp.
TTCGATGGTTATTCTATAAATTATATTGCTTATAAATATCTATGTTATTATTGAAAAACTCTAGGAAACGTTCGACTTAGTATCCCAAAAAACATTTGAATAAACTTTAAAAAAAGAACGAAGATCCCTTTACATTAAAGCGAGTTATAGGTCATATTAAAGTATTAATATTTTTTTACTGAGAGCAAGCTTAGAGAATTCATTATGCTCAAGACACAGGTTTACAAGATGCTGTGAACATTATTTAAAAAATCCTGAAATATTTAGCCAATTCAGCACTTCAATCGGAGATAGTAGCATTGGCGTTGTGCCCGATAAGACCATCATTGATGCCTGTCCACGTTACCGAAGACTTTTCTCCCCAGTCAAAGTTAACAAAATTACCACAAATTATTATGAATGGCGCTAGGGCATCAGTCTTTGTCTGGGTATGGCATCGTCTATATTTATTGCAAGAAACGGACAGCACAGCCAGAATAGCGTTGATACACACTGTTTTACAGCAACAGCTAAATTCTAAAGTTCTAGCAACCAAAGTAACGGTTGTTGCTCTGAGCCTGCGCTAAATTATTCAATTGTGATTCAAGGTCTATAAGAAAATGGATGCTCAATTGCTCAACATTCTCTTAGTTGAGGACAACATCAAAGAAGCAAAACTTCTCCAAGAGTTTTTATCAGAAACGCAGAAAACACGGTTTGAGCTAACCCATGTTCAGCGGCTTGATGAAACGCTTGAGCTGTTGCAGAAAAAGAGCTTTGATATCATTCTCTTAGACCTAGTGTTGCCAGATAGTCAAGGGTTAGAGACTCTCGCCACCGTGCGACGAACTTCGACACTGACACCAATTGTGGTGCTAACAAGTCTCGATGATGAAAATTTAGCCGTCCAATCGATTCGCTCAGGCGCACAAGACTATCTAATCAAAGGACAGGTAGACTCGCGGCTACTGAGCCACGCCTTGCGCTATGCCATTGAGCGCAGCCAAATGTCGCAAAAACTGCGTGAGAGTGAAGAACGATATGCCTTAGCGATCAGTGGGGGGCAGGTGGGTGTTTGGCAGGTCAACTTTCTTACTGGTGACGTTTATCTCAGTCCCACCATGAAAACCCTTTTGGGTTATGAGCCTGAGGAAATTGAGACTTTACCAGAAGATTGGCTCAATGCCGTACATCCGGCTGACCAGGCATTAGTACTCAGTACAGCGATCGCTCATCTGGAAGGATTAACATCCCATTTAGAAATTGAACATCGAGTCCTGCATAAAGATGGTAGCACCTTGTGGCTGCTCTCCCGTGGCACCGCCTTTCGCGATACCAGAGGAAAAGCCTATCGGATCGCGGGTTCGAGTACCGACATCACAGGACGTAAGCTAGCAGAGGAAGCCTTACATCAAAGCGAAGAGCGGATGGGGGCGCTGTTAAATGCCATTCCCGACACCATGTTCCGCCATCGAGTGGACGGAACTTATTTGGATATTAAGGCAAGAGACGGCGACTTGCCCGTATCGGCTCAAACGATGTTAGGCAAAAATCTCCGTGACATCCCCATCCCGCAAGTGTTGCAGCAACGCCTGCTTGACCTGATCCAGGCGGCAGTCGAAACAGGGGAACTCCAAACCTACGAACATGAATTGTCCAAACCCGATGGCATTCATACCTTCGAGACTCGTATTGTTAAAAGCGGTACAGATGAAGCCGTCTGTATTGTGCGGGATATTACCGAGCGCAAGCAAGCCGAGTCTGTACTAGTTACGCGATCGCGTCAAACGGCATTAGCAGCAGATGTGGGACTGGCATTCACTCAAGCCGGTACCTTGTCGAGGATGCTGCAACAGTGTGCTTCATCAATCGTGCAACATCTCGACGCCGCCATCGCGTGCCTTTGGCTACTCAACCCAGCAGAGAACACCCTAGAACTTCAAGTGAGTGCCGGCAGTTGCACTAACCTAGAAGGACTGCCAACGCGCCTCCCCATTGGCAGTTTACCCGTCGGTAACATTGCGGCTGAACGCCAGCCCTACTTATCGAATAATCTTCTGGAGGAGCCGCAGATCTGTACTCGCGAATGGGTAGTACAAGAAGGGATGGTTGCCTTGGCACGATATCCCCTAATTGTCGAAAATCAGTTGGTGGGTGCAATGACGATATTCTCGCGCCAACCCATATCGGAGGTGACATTCAATGCCTTGGCGTCGGTGGCGGATGAAATGGCGCTTGGGATCGAACGCAAGCAGGTTGAGCAGGCACTAGACCGAGAGCGCCAGCAACTGCGGGAAATTATTGCCAATGCACCCGTGGCAATGGCAATGTTCGACACCGAACTCCGCTATCTGGTTCACTCTCAGAAGTGGTTAACCGATTATGGCTTAGAGGGACAGTCGATTATCGGACAGACGCTGTGTCAGGTGTTTTCCGATTTCCCCAAATGTTGGCGGACGGTCATTCAACGCGCCCTCAAGGGTGAAGTCCTGATCGCACCAGAAGACAAGTGGGAGCGCTTTGATGGCTCTACAGTCTGCCTCCGTTGGGCGGTTCAACCTTGGTCTACCCCGGAAGGGTCGGTGGGGGGTGTCGTGATTGTTACTGACCGCATCAACGAGCTGGTAGAAGCCAGAGAAGCCGCTTTGGAAATGCTGCGGCTGAAGTCTCAATTCTTGGCGAACATGAGTCACGAAATTCGGACGCCGATGAATGGGGTATTGGGGATGACGGAGTTGTTATTAAAAACTAACCTCAATGCCGAACAATTGGACTTTGTGCAGACGTTAAGTGGTAGCGCTCAAAACTTGCTAACGCTGCTCAACGATATTCTCAACTTTTCCAAGCTGGAAGCTGGGGAAATGCGTCTGGAAATGCTCGAGTTTGATGTTAATAACTGCCTGGAAGATGTGGCGGATTTACTGGCAACCTCAGCTCAAGCAAGGGGAGTTGAACTGGCGGTGTTGATTGATACGAATGTGCCGCGACAGTTACGGGGAGATGCCAGTCGCCTCCAGCAGGTTCTGACGAATTTGGTGGGTAATGCGATTAAATTTACGCCGTGCGGCGAAGTTGTCATCGAAGCATCTGTGGAATTTGAAACGCCTACTTATGCCAATGTTCGGTTTGCGGTGACGGATACGGGAATTGGGATTGCACCAGAAGATCAAAAGAAGCTGTTTCAATCGTTTTCCCAAGTGGATGCCTCAACGACACGGCAATATGGTGGCACCGGCTTGGGTTTGGTGATTTGCAAGCAGTTGGTGGAACTGATGGGTGGTGAAATTGGCGTTAAAAGTCGTGGTGCTGCCTTTATACCAGGGCGGTGGTCGGTGAATGCATTGCAGGGGAAACGCCCTATAGTATCGCCACCCACAGCCGTTGGGGAGCCGGGGAGAATGTCAACACAAGTTTGTCATGAAATCCTCCCGGAAGCGTTAGGGTCTCTCAATCCGGGTTCGACGTTCTGGTTTACGGTGCCGTTGGTTAAACTTGCTGATACGGTAATGCCGCCTGTGACGCCTAATCTTGATTTGGCAGGGTTGAGGCTGTTGATTGTTAGCGGTAACACGACGATTCAGAAAGTGGTCTGTACGCTTGCGAGTTTTTGGGGAATGGAAGTGGAGTCTGCTTCAAGTTGTACTGAGGCGATCAGGGTTTGGCGTTCTTTTGAGCGTAAACAAAAATGCTTTGATGTGGTAATTCTTGAGTTGAATTTGTTGGAAAGAGATAGCGAAAGTCTGATTCAACAGTTTCGTTCCCAGTTGAGCGGAGTTCAAACGAAATGGTTGCTGATGAATTCGGTAAATGAGCGATCGCTTGCTTTGCGCTTTTTGGATTTGGGGTTTAGTGCCTGTATTACGAAACCGTTGAAAGCGTCTAAGTTATTGGGTTGTCTGAGGGAGGTTTTAACGCCATCTGTAGAGACTTTTCGCCCGGAAACTCAGCTTAAATCATCGGCGCTATTACCCACGAGAGTTGCCCAGCGCCAGAGGGTGAAAATTCTTGTAGTAGAAGATACTCCAATTAATCAAAAAGTCGTACTCAATCAACTTAAAGTGTTGGGTTATGAGGCGACTTGTGTCGCTAATGGGAAAGACGCTCTGGAAAAGTTGACTCGGCATACAGATTCTAGGGCGCGAAGGGTTAACTCTGAAGAGAATGATTACTATCGGGAGTTGGGGGCGATTAACTCGGTGCGTAGTTCAGCAGAGCGCTCATCGAGTACGGATGAGACAGAATTCAGGGCAAAAGTGAATCAAGTCCCCTTGACGGCGCCACAACCTATTTTGCTTCCTGACGCCCCGACTTCGGGTTATGACATTGTGTTGATGGACTGTCAGATGCCAGTTTTGGATGGCTACGAGGCGACTCGACTTCTACGTGCTGCTGAAGGAGAACACCATACGGTAGTAATTGCGATGACGGCAAATGCGATGCCTGGAGATCGGGAAAAGTGTCTGGCGGCGGGTATGGATGATTACATCAGCAAACCGATCACGCTGGAAGACTTAGAGATGATCTTGGAGCGTTGGGTGCAGCAACCGACTGATCATGTTGAGATTAATCCTAAACTTAACTCGGTCGAAGCCGCTTCAACGAGTCCAATCTCAATTAGTCAACCCGAATTTTGTCTCAATAATAGCGATCGCGTTTCTTCTCCTTCCAACGCTTCTGCTGAACACCTCGATGAGGTTCCTCTAGACTTGCAGCAATTAGATGAACTTTCACGCGGTGATGTAGCGTTTCAGCGAGAACTCTTGGAAGTGTTTCTCGAAGATACTTGCCTTCATTTAAAAGAAATTAAGACAGCCCTTGCGGGCGGAGACTGGGTTACACTTGCTCGTTATGCCCACCAAATTAAAGGTTCTAGTGCAACTGTGGCAATCCGAAAGATGCCAGAAGTTGCCGCAAAGCTAGAACGTCAGGCTAAAGATAAGCAACTTTTGCAGGCATCAGAGCTGGTAACTCAGTTGGAGGAGATTTTAAAGTGTGTTCAGGCTTTTGTCGCAAACGCTTGGTGATCAGTTGCCTCGGCTCAACTTTGTCTGTTGTAGCGGCGATGTCCTACAGATAGTGCTGTTGCGATCGCAATTCCGGGTATCGTAACTAGCGCGGCTAAGGGAGTGTTTAACCAATTTGCTTGCTCGTATCGTTCCTGCTCGTAATCTGATTTACTGTGACTACAAGCTTGGGCGGCATTGACGGAGCATAATAATATGCCACTTGCGATCGCGCTAGTAGATAGGATAGCTGCCAAAGATACTTTGAGTTTCATCATTTACATCTCCAACAAGTTTTGAGTTGCGGTAACAATTTATGAGGTTGCTCACAAGTTGCATTAATTCTAATCGAAACGACTGGTAATGGTGCTACTTTTTATACATTAGGCTCAATTCCCGCTGCTCTTAGTTGCGCTATTAACGCTTCAGCACGTTGTCGTTCCTGTTCAGCACGCTGTCGTTCCTGTTCTACTAACTCTATCCCCCACTGCAGCATTTGCCCATTTTCATCCCACCAACGTAACCAATAACCCGTCCGGTTGTTTTTCGTTCCCTGCCAAACACCCAGAAACAAATTCAATGCCTCAATTTTATAGTGATTCTCCGCATTGGGCGGTTGCAGGTCATAACGTCCGGAATTATTAAGTTGATAAACTTCTAGTACACCTTGTTGTAAATCAAAAATTGCATATTGCGGTACTTGCAAGACTTGCTCGTAAAAAAACCATTTACCAGGCGGGTAAGTTGGCTTAATTGAATATTCGCTTCCTTCTGTTTCTGAGAGGAATTCCATGACAATTGCTGGGATTTCTCCTTGTAATTGTGGTGTATAACTGCGACGAATTTCGTCTTGGGAAACCACAATCTGAGGCACGTACATCCAATCAGGAGCTTTGACTACAATTTTGCCGTCTAATGTGGCACAGACGCCGTAATTGGTACTGACTAATACATTTTCTTGGAGACGCCCTGCTTGTTCTAAACTATCGGTTAAGGCAGCGGCTAATGCAGGTTGATCTATATTATCCGCTGGATCATTTGGTAAGAGAAAGTCATCGGGTAGTTTTTCCCAAGTGATTTTATAACTACCTGTAGCGATTGTCATAATGGCTCTCTTTATGGGTAAGTCATATAGTGATTGTAGATAATTGGAGAAGCGATCGCTTTTCTTCTCTGTAACTGGAGTGGTTTGAATGAAAAAGGCGATCGCTTTAAATCAGAGGAGTTACAACATTATTAATTGTCTGGTGGATCTACCGACTTTACAAGCTGACAGCTAATATCCGATATTGAGCATCAAAAACAAGCCGAGTTCAAGAAATCT
>CADCTM010000934.1:0-5945 GCA_902805485.1 uncultured Coleofasciculus sp.
TCTAATGGATAGTAGCGAGAGGGGTTGCCAATCGCATCTATACTAGTTGTATTAATTCGTTTTGGCTCAGAACCAGTAAAGACAGAACGACTGCTCTTAAATTCTGCCAATCGGACTCTGACGGTCTGTAAATACTTATAGAGATCAGATTCAAAATAAGCGACAACACTACTACTTTGCTCAGTGGAGTTGGCGGATATCTTTTTGCCATGAAAATGTTCATCTTCAATGGCTTTAATCATTAATGCTGCTTTGTAAGCTTGGTCTAAAGCTCGTTCAGGCGTATTTAAAAACCATTGATTAGCCGCGCGCAAAATACCGTTTAAATTCATTTTGATCGCTGATTTTTCAGGGCAAACTATTATCAAAGAGCGCTAGCCTCGTCTCTTGCTAGAACTCAATTAATAAGAGTGTATGTAGTATATTAACAAATTAGCCGAAGGTGAATAAGTGCTTAATAATTCAATTTGGATAATCGGCTCAACTCGCAGCGGCAAGACCACACGGTTGGCACTCCAGTTTCAGCAATGGGTGGCGCAAGGACTGTCAAAATCAAGCCCTCACCGCACTCTAGCGCCCCGCCGTCGCCCTCGCCAACGAACACCAGCAATTTTAGTTTTTGCGGCAAATGACGATAATCGCCGCGATTTAGCTCAACAATTGACAACTACAATTCAAGGGCGTTATCCGATTATTGCCAAAACACCGTTAGGTTTCTTTCAAGATGAGGTGATATTATTTTGGCCATTGTTAATTAGGCGACTGAATCTTCGGGCACAATTTCCCCTAAGACTACGCCCGGAAACTGAGCAAGAGTTGGCGACTGAATTATGGCACTTGTCTTTAGAAAAATGGCATCTCCAGCTACCGGGAGCAAACGAATCTCTGAAAGTACGTCGCATCCTAGACTTGTTGCAATTGGCAGCAATTAGCGGCACGCGCGTTGAAGATATACCCACAATCCTCCAACAGGGCATTCTTGAAGAAGAAGGAACCGCAGAACTTTGGGATGCCGTAGGACAAATGCTCATTGACTGGCGGCACTGGTGCTTAGAGCGAGGACTACTTACTTATGGAATTATCTGCGAACTGTACTGGCGCGAGTTATTGGTAGATTCAACATACCAAGAGCATTTGAAACAGCGATACCGGGCAGTGTTGGCGGATGATGTAGACGATTATCCCGCGATCGCAGGCGACTTATTCGAGTACTTATTAGACCAAGGCGCAGTTGGGGCATTTAGCTATAATCCTGACGGGAAAGTGCGTTTGGGACTAAATGCTGACCCCAACTATCTAGAAAGTTTAGCCTCGCGGTGCGTTGTCGAAACCCTGGACACACCAACAGGCAACTCATTGAGCGAGACATTGGCAGAAGTGGCAGTCGAATTAGTCAGTGAGCCAATGGTACTCACAGGCTTACCAGAATCTGTACAATCGATTCAAACAACCGGACGCCCCGCGCTCTTACAACAGACCGCACAGGTGATAGTTGAAGCCGTAAAATCAGGAGGAGTGCAACCCCAAGACATTACGATCATTGCCCCTGGTTTAGATGCGATCGCACGTTACACCCTCACAGACATTTTTACTCGTCAAGGCATCCCTGTCGAACCCCTCAATGACCAACGCCCGCTAATTAGCTCACCGCTGATTCGAGCCTTGCTAACGCTCTTAGCCCTAGTTTATCCGGGCTTAGGACGCTTAGTAGACCGAGATGCCGTTGCGGAAATGCTCGTTGTTCTCAGTCAGAAGCAAGAAAACATCGCCCCCTCAAACGAAGACGCCCAGGGAAACACCATCCTTGTACCCCACATCGACCCAGTTCGTGCAGGTTTACTCGCAGATTACTGCTATTCCCCCAGCCTTGAACAGCCCCGCTTGCTACCAGTCGAGTCATTT
This sequence comes from uncultured Coleofasciculus sp., assembly GCA_902805485.1. GTDB lineage: Bacteria > Cyanobacteriota > Cyanobacteriia > Cyanobacteriales > Coleofasciculaceae > CADCTM01. The sequence goes on from CADCTM010000934.1 coordinate 1,903, forward strand.
CCGCGTTGGGATCGATTAGGACATCGGGCGAGTACAGCTTATTTAGAAATTGTCCAATGGTTAGAGCTACAGCGATCGCTTTCCTTACAGCACCTGCTCCCCTCCTGTATTGTCGTACTAGACCGTGCCATCCAGAAATTTTTGTGGAATGGCAGCAACTTGCCCTATGACCAACTATCTGCCTTACGGGAACTGATGGAAACGGCCCAACATTATTGGGAAGTAGATGGACGACTGAGGCAAATTCTCACCTTAGCACCCGTCTCCGACTCATCCACTGCCCTCCAAAGGAGAGATACTCCAACGCATACCACCATTGGAAAATTCATTCAACTGCTGCGCCGTGGCACCGTAACGGCTAATCCCTACCCGGTGCGCCGCCTGAATCCGACTACTAGTGGGGCTGTGACATTAGCAACCATTTTTCAATATCGTGCCAGTCGCCGCTTCCACCGATGGCAATTCTGGCTTGATGCGGGTTCCCCCTTATGGAACAAAGGCGGTGCTGCCACCCTTTTTGGCGCCAATTTATTTCTCAAGGATTGGTCAGGACGCCCAAGCACCGAGGAAGATAAGCTTGAGGCTGATGAGCAGCGGTTGCAGAGGATTTTGCGCGATTTACTCGGTCGTACGGGTGAGCGAGTTTACTTATGTCATAGCGACTTAGCTGTAAATGGCACCGAGCAAGTTGGACCGCTTTTGACATTAGTTCATGCTTCTGTATCGTTAACAACTGAAGCCGTTGCCTTTTAGACGTTGTTGAAGATGATCCTCACTCTTTTGGTAGACGCCAATTAAAAGCGCAATCTTTAATCTTCAAGGGTAGTGCTGTTTAAATTTTCAAGGTAGTTAATTAATACGAATTTCTGGCTCGGCAATTTTAGATGATGTTGTCAATGTTTACGCACCTTTTTGTAAGCGCACTTGGAAATTGAAGCAGCACTTCAATTTGAGCCGATACATACCAAGGCGGGAAGATTTTATGAAGACAACTGGTTTCAAACAAGTGTCATTATTGCTGGGTGCTGCTACTCTCATGCTTGGTTTCAGTGAGGCTGGAGTCCAAGCTCAGACGGTTTTATCGAATACCAATGAAGCGATCGCTTCATCCCGTCCTTTAGAACAAATTCCGACAACGATTCAAGCCCCAAATTCTCCTGTAATCCCTTCCGAATCTAACTTAGAAGCAGTCTCAGATCCAGGAGCAAGTCGGCGAGACGAACTCGCAACCGCCAAACCAACTCCCGGCACAACTCAGACTTCTGCCTCTGTGCTAAGGACGGAAACTTCAAAAACAGTAGCTCCAGTTGTGGCTCAATCGGAAGGCTCAACACCAGGAAATACTCCACCAACGACTTCACCTGGTAATACTCGACCTGATATTATCGCACCCGGAACGCCATCACAAACGCCTGGTACATTGTCGCCACGTCAAACCACGCCAGGGACGTTCACGCCAGGAACTACCCCGCCTGGTACAACAACTCCAGGGACATTCACGCCTGGTACAACAACTCCTGGTACAACAACTCCAGGGACGTTTACGCCTGGTACAACAACTCCTGGTACAACAACTCCAGGGACGTTTACGCCTGGTACAACAACTCCAGGTACAGTCCCACCAGGAACGAATACACCCGACGAATCTCCCCCGCCCAGAACATTTACCCCAGGCACGGGAGTGATTACCCCAGGTAGACCTACCAGTTCGGGTTCTAGCTATTTTGGCGTCGGCGGTAACATTGGTTTGGGTGACGGCGATACGGCAATTGGAGAAGGCAGCTTTGCCATTCTTAGTAAAATTGGCTTGACAAGGAACTTCTCTGTACGCCCGTCTGCGTTGATTGGTGATAGTGTCACGATTTTGTTGCCAGTAACCTATGACTTCTCGTTTGGTGAAGGACCCACAGAAGAACTTGGATTTACCGCGGCACCCTTCTTAGGAGTTGGTGCTGCCATATCAACGAGCGATGATACTTCAGTTGACTTGCTCCTGACTGGCGGGATTGATGTTCCTTTAAGTTCCCAAATTACGGCTACCGCTTCGGTGAATGCCTCTGTCACGGGTAACGTCGGTGTTGGACTCTTACTCGGAGTTGGATACAACTTCAGGGGGTTCTAAAATCTAATCGCGTTTCATGCTTGATACGCTAGAAATTGGCTCCCCAACCTCCCTTGTTAAAAGGGGGAACAAGAAGCATGAGTTTGTAGAGACGTTTTGGGGAGACGTCTCTATGACTTCAAAACCCGAATAAGCCAAACATGGAAAGTGCCATGTACCAAACCATCAAAGAAGCTGGTACCCCAAATAGAAGTCCTGCTATCGCCCAACCTCTTTGATGAGCTTTGAAGTGTTCGATACTGCGCCATCTACGGCTTTTCCATGCCCATTCATTGCCATTGGAACCTAAAGCGATCGCCATTAATAATCCAACTTGGGGCACAAAGCATAAAAGTCCAATCCATACGTGATTGGAGAAGGGCCAAAAGTATGGCATCAAAAACGCTCCCCAATTCCAGCCTTTAATTTCATCCGGTACAGGTATTGAGGAATCAAATAAATTGCCATGTCCAGAAGTATTAATAAATACCTCTGGGGGAGGATCTGTTACTTGAATATCTGTAGAAGTGTAGACTGCCATGCCAGACTGTAGTGCCGTCAGTGCTTCAGTTGCACTTTTAAATCGGTTTTCTGGCGCAGGTTCAATCAGTTTCTCAATCCAGTTTTCCATTTTAGAACTGAGACTGACTCGATCCTTGTAGCAAATTCTTAAATTCCGTTGCGGCAAGTCAGCAGGTGAAGTCCCGGTTAGCAAATGAATTAACGTTGCTCCTAAGGCATAAAGATCAGAAGCGGGAACCGCCCTCCCACCAAATTGTTCCATAGGTGCATAACCATAAGTTCCTACCACGGTAAAGGTTGCGCCTTCTTTTGACGCCCGATCCTGTACTGCGCCAAAATCTACCAAATAAATCTGCTCATCCTCTCCCCAGATCAGGTTACTGGGTTTAATATCGCGATGCAACACCGTGGGATTGAGCTGATGGAGAAAGTCGAGAATTTCCAGCACCTCGACAGCAATTTGACGGACTTGTTTGGGTGTGAAGCGTTTGCCCTGATTGAGTTGTTCCCTTAGTGATGAGCCTGGGATATATTCTTGCACCAAGCCAAACCAAAGCGATCGCTCATCGATGTGAAAATAGTCGTAATACTTAGGAATTCGCGGATGATCGAGCTGTTTGAGGATCTGCGCCTCTCGCTCAAATAACTTCAAATCATCCCACTGCACCTCGCCCCCAAACGCCAGCAGCTTGACAACAACTGGTTGGGTCGGCAAAACTGCAATATCCTCAGCTAGCCAAGTTTGCCGCCCGGCATTGTGTCCCAGTTTGTGTTTGAGTTGGTAACGCTCATGTAATATTTGTTGGGGTTCCAGCATCTCGCCTTTAATTCCTTAAAGCGTTATCTCTCTAATTTAGCGAGAAGTCGATTTTTGTCACCTCTCAATTTTCTTCGTGCCAAGGGGACAAGCTAAGACACCATCTTTATAAGTTGGTTTGTCGGGTTTGGTTTTACCAGAGTAGTTAGTTTCACACAAAATGCTCGCGAGTTTTGAGTCTAAATTCCTGGAGGCATGATTTTCCTCTGGTATTATAAAAACTGCCCCAACATAGCCTTTAAGATTATCTTTCCGGGGTACTGCATAGTGAAATACAGCCGATGAATTCTGCTCACTTGAGTAATTATAGGTTTCTGTCTGTGTGAGAAAACCAGGATCTCCCGCTCCTAGAGAATTGGAAAAGACTTGATTTTTCTGATAGTAAGTTTCCTGGGCGCTGTTCATTAAGAGAACATCTTGTTTCGCTACCGCTAGATTCATTTCTTTGGCTCTCTTAATATCAGCCTCGTGAAGAAAACTTGGCTCAATAAGAAGCATAAGATACCAAGCAGTAGCGCCGACAACTATTATCTGGAGCAATAATAAAGCGACTAAACGATAACTAAACCTTACCTGACTAGGAGACTTACGAGTTTTATTACT
>CADCTM010000934.1:5955-6299 GCA_902805485.1 uncultured Coleofasciculus sp.
CGTTCCCAAGAAGGTTCTGTCAGCTTTGCCAACCATTGGGCAAAATTAGAATAAAGCATTACCTTATCGGCAAATTGAATCCGCATCTGACGTTGTGGCAAATCTGCGGGTGCAATACCCGTTAAAAGATGAATTAAAGTCGCGCCCATTGCATACAAATCAGACGCGGCGACGGCTCTTCCCCAAAGTTGCTCTGGCGGCGCATAGCCACTTGTTCCTACTACTGTAAAGGTAACACCTTCAGCCGTTGCTCGGTCTTGCACCGCCCCAAAATCTACCAAATAAACTTGTCCATCATCGCCTAAAATTAAGTTACTGGGTTTAATATCGCGGTGCAAAACTGG
>CADCTM010000935.1 GCA_902805485.1 uncultured Coleofasciculus sp.
TGGCTTGTACAGGCAAACGCTTATGATTGTTTAACGACTAATCGCCAAGTGGGGTTGATGGGGAGTGTCGGCGGCTATTGAATGCTTAGTGTGAAAAGACTTGAGCAATTTTTAGGGGGATGACTAGAAGTTGGTGTGCTGAGTCACCAAAGAGTGGACAATCCACAAACTGGGACGCAGCAATCAGTTCGCTGTTTCATTTCATCGACCCCGTCAGGATATGAGTATTCTTTGAATTACAGATACGCTCTCACCTGTGCGAGAGGAAGGATTGATACGAAGTATGCTGCTGGACTTGTAGGCAAACGACAGGTATCTTGTTCTCCAAAACAGCCTGACCCTGATGGCTAGCATAAACTTCTAATTCCGCTTCGGGTTGCGTCTCAAACAAAAGACGTTGCTTGGGAAAAATCACTTTCTCGAAGTAGCCGTTAGGCACATTGATAATCCGAATCACTTGTAGAGCGTTAGTGGGATTGGTATAGCTATAAAGTGTGAGAGTGGAGGTATTAGTCACTTGTGAATTTCCTGTTGATGTCATTGGCTTAGGCGTACCTTGTCTCATACACCGCACTCTATCGGCAGGTGAGCTTCACCACCAACGAGAAAATTACTGAAAATTTGTGGAGAAAACCTGATGTCGCTCAGGGAAATTACAGTTGAGAATTTAAAAAAGATATCTTATGTGGCTGAAGTAAGGTTAAGGTTGTCAATCGTCCTATATAAAATCGATTACATATCGAGTTTATGAAGACTTGACCAAGCTGGAACTTGAATCTCTCCGTTTAGTCCAGGAATACAAAGTCGATAGAGCCTCAACTTTAGAATTGGGTAATCTCAAATAATTTTAGGGAAAGGAGATGTTTTTTATGTCTAGTTTGTTTCTTGGGCGCTCAAGCAGTGTGGCACTATTGGTCTTGGCATTAGGAGCTACAGCAGCATCCTCAATAGTAATTCCGAAACCCGCAATGGCTGCTAACTTGAATGAAGGAGTATTACCTCCCATTTCGAGCCGAAGCGATACTTCTCAATATATGGCTCAGGTATCTCCTGTAAATAATCAATCCACCAAAAACGGCTCCACGCCTCAAACTGTAATCAGCGACCTAAACACTCAAAGGGCAGAATATAGGGTTCCGCAAGGCACGACAATAAAAGTCGAATATAAGGTGTCAGACAAAGTAGTTGTAGCTCCGGGTGAAACCAAATCCCTAACCTTAATTGTTGCTCAGGATATCCAAAACTCAAAAGGAGAAATTTTAATTCCCAAAGGTAGTCAGATTGAGGGTCAGATTGTACCTCGTTATAGTGGTTCTTCCTTTCTTGGCGCTCAGTTCGTTGCTCAAAGATTGAGCGTGGGGAACCAGTCTTATAACAGTTTGAATGCTACTTCATTGCTGCTTACTGAGCAGCAATCTACCAACGGTGTGGGGAGTCTGCAACGAACAATAGGGGATGCTGCAATCAACACAGCGGCTCAGGTGCTTCTAGGGCGTGTGACTGGGCAAGGAGGAAGCATTGGGGATATGTTGAGCCAAGTCGGGAGTGTTGGAGGTATTTTGGGACAAGCCAGGGGTGTTGGAGGTATTTTGGGCAATGTTCTGACTAGTCGCGGCTCTAATCAGCAGCCAAACAACAGCCAAATCCTCATTGACCCACAAAAAGATTTGCAACTAACGGTGGGTTCTGACTTCTATGTCAATACCATCACTAAAACGCCAAATTACTCAGTAAATACTTATTGAGTCGGCATTACGGCTTTGCTAAGTTATTGTTGGTCGCCCAGTTCATCGAGCTGGGCTTGCTTAATTTCACTCTCCGAGAATTAGAGTGTCTTAGAGTTAAAATTTCCCCTGTCTCCTATCTTTCTCTCGTCTTTGCCATAGATTTTCCCCTAAAACCTACCACCTATGACCTAACACCAAGATACAGGGGTAAGGCGATCGCACTTTCTAACTTTCATAGTTAACGCAATTCCAACTCAATCCGGTCAATCTTTGCCTTGAGGGCTACCAACGAGCGAGCTGTGTGACAGTGGTTGCTCAAAGGGTCGTAACCCTCCCAGTGTTGTTGTTTTTGGCAGATCAACCAATCTCGATATAGCTCATTGCCGTCAAAGTCACCTTCTAATGTGATCCACTCACCACCGAGCGCCAATCCACTGGCTATTAGAGCTTCCAGTTGGGGTATGAGCCAGTCCCAGAGTTCTTGCTGATTGTGAAAGATCCCAGGATGCCAGTAAAATTCAGTCTCGGTTCCACTTACCTCAACTCGATAGCCCTGCTGTACTGAATAGATTCGGGCTTCGATACCATCTTGCTCGATGACTTGGATTGCAGACTTTTGGGCTAGCATTTGATGGAGCTATAGAGAATGATTAAGTGGAAACTACCAATTTATTAGATTTCATTGCTGGTGGGGTAGCGCTCGCTATCTTAATCAGTGGTCTAGTTATGCTGTTTAAAGGCATATCAGCTTTTGGAGACAAGAGTAAGTAGAACGTTTTGCTAGAGAAGCTGTCAAAGTAGCATCATTCGTTAATACCCTACAGCAGCCCCGTCTCCGCGTGGATCTGCACCACCAAATTTTATATTGGTTGCTGGCTCTATGAGAATTGCACCTGCGTGTCCCATTGTATCTGTGTAGTTATCCAGTACCTTGACTGGATGACCTCTTTGAATTAACTCTTTGATTACAGTTGGCGGCACTCGTCCTTCAATTTTAAGGTCATTAGATGAGGCTCCCCAAGTACGACCTTGCAGCCATCGCGGGGCTTCAATCGCATCTTGGACACTAAATCCGAAGTCTACAATCCGAGTTACAAGGGCAGCTTGGGTTTGTGGCTGTCCTTCTCCCCCCATTGTTCCGTAGACCAAATAGGGTTTCCCATCCTGAAATAGCATTGCCGGATTCAAAGTATGAAAGGTTCGCTTTCGGGGTTCTAAATGATTAACGTGCTTTGAATCTAGAGAAAAGAAACTCCCTCGATTTTGTAGCAAAACTCCCGTATTTGCAGCAACAATTCCCGATCCATAGTCATGGTATATGCTTTGAATTAAAGATACAGCGTTGCCATCTTTATCAACCACACCCAACCAGACAGTATCGCCTTTTGGATCGAGGAGTTTAGCTTCTTTAACAGCAACTCTCATATTGATGCGTGCTGCTAAATCGCTACCATGCTCTTTGGACAGAAGCGTATCCAAAGGAATATTAACGAAGGCTGGGTCGCTGAGATACTTGTCTCTGTCGGCGAAAGCAAGTTTTGTTGCTTCTACTAGCGTGTGGTAGTAATCTACTGTTCCTTCCCCCATCTTCTTCAAGTCAAAATTGTTGAGGATGTTGAGAATCGAGAGAGAAGCCATTCCCTGTGTATTGGGTGGAAAATTGTAGGCTTTGTATTTGCGGTAGTCTGCTGAAATTGGCTCAACCCAATCAGCCGTGTGTGAGGCAAAGTCTTCTAGAGTTAGAATACCGCCGTTAGCTTCTAAGTCTTTGATGATATTTTGAGCGATTTCACCCTTGTAAAATTCAGCAGCCCCTTTTTCAGAAATTGCCTTCAGGGTTTTAGCAAGCTGTGGCTGTTTAAAGACTTCACCAGCTTTGTAAGACTCACCATTTGACTTGAGATAGGTCTGCTTGAAGCCTTGGAAGCGTTGAATATTGCGGAATTCTTTGTCCTTCTCATCAATATTCATTTTAGTCCAATACTCCTGACTAGGAGTTACGGGAAAGCCATTTTCTCCATAGCTAACGGCAGAATCAAGCAGCTTACTCCAAGGCAGACTATTACCCATAGTTTGTTGAGCATATTTATAGGCTTCTCCCCAACCAGAAATCGCTCCAGGTACGGTATTTGCTGCTAAATATCCTCTAGAGGGAATTTTTGTATAACCTTTAGCTTTATAGAAGTCGATTGTTGCTTTTTGACCTGCTCTACCGCTGGCATTTAAAGCTTTCAATTCGCGAGTTTTGGCATTATAAATCAACCAAAAGTTATCTCCTCCAATACTATTCATATGGGGATAAACTACTGCCAATGTAGATGCAGCCGCAATCGCAGCATCAACGGCATTTCCATCCTGCCTGAGTATGTCTAAAGCGGCTTGAGAAGCTAAATAGTGGGGTGTCGTTACCATGCCATTCATTGACATAGTAGTTGGTCGATTAGCAGCTTTCGCTACATTAATTTTTGTAAGAGTTGATACAGCTACCAAAGCCGGGGCAAAAACGGTTGAGAAACTGAATGCACCTGTCAATGCAATAACCGTCACTTTTTTCCGAGCCAGATACATCGAGAAGCTCCTTTAGCAATTGCCCTAACCATATAGCTTTCACATTATTAAAATACTTTGTTGGAGAAATTAGTAGTGAAATTTACAACTGTAGGCTATCTGCCGTTTTTAATCTTTTTGTTGAAAGCTTAGCAGTCCTTTCGCCCGGTAAACTTGAGGGGTGATTGAAACATTGAGGGGTTATGAGATAAGCGATCGCGTTGCGCTGCTGCGAAGCGCAGTCGCTCCTATGGAAGTACGATGGCAGTAGAACAATGATTTATACGCCCGTGTCAGAGCCAACACAACCAACCGAGACAAACCCCATCACACTGCCTCTGCACAATTGGGAGGCACTGCACCAACTAGAGAAAGAACAAGAATCTCTAGTTCTACAAGGTAAGGTGTCTAGTACCGTGGCGGCCGAGACGGGAGTTTTCGGTAATCCCCTGGGATTTTTCATTTTTGCACTGGCATACAGACCCTTAATTCGGCTGGAAAAACTGGCACGGATTATTAAAGTGATGCGTGTGCTTTTAGAGGAGTTTCAAGACAGGGGAATATTGGTATTTCCCTGTCTACAAGTGCCTGAGCATGAACCACTCGATCTATTTGTCATCTTTCCTAAAAAAGTTCATCTGCTCATCTCAATTCGGTCGAAAGGGGATTGCAAAATAGTTTTCAATGAGGAGAATGAGACGCTTTACACAAAACATAAGAAGAAAAGAATTAGAAAATGGTTGCCATGTCCATTAGTTGAACTGAGTGACTATCATTTCTGGCTCGGCAAAAACAGACGGACATTTGGAATTACTGCCGACGGCATCCGGAAATATCCCGTCATCAAGCTTATGGTTCTGTGGAAACCGACTCGGCTAGAGCGCCATCGAGAACATCTGTACAACCAAATGGCAGAGATGCCAGTTTTAGCCCTCTCCAGAAAAGGGACGGCACTCGTGATCGAGGAGGAAGATGTATTAAGCTTTGTCAGGGCAAACCTTGCCCATAATCAAGCTAAAGTAGCTAAATAACTTAAAAGTTTTGAACTCTGACACCGCGAAGCAGTAGCAGCAGTTCGGAATAACGGAAATTTGGATGAGAGAGGGGTGACACGCCTTTTTGCTCATTCCTATGTCTGTATGGTATCAAGTCCTTGAGGCAAACCGCAAACCTAAGTAACCTCTACCCCTTAATTTCAGCTTATTTGCGGTTCTTCAAACTAATACCAAACCCTGATGTAGGGCGAGTTTCATCCTAATTTCCCTCAGTCCACCAAAAGAAAAAGAGGGATGCCTGGACAATGAATAATCGAGCCACTACCTTTGCCAGAGACGGAGTCACTAGAGAATACTCCTCAAAAATGAAATTCATGACACGTCAGCATGACGTGTACGACCTCCTCTGTGTGCTATTAAACGCTTCCCGGCGAGCTGTAGCCTGTGCAACCGAACTAGTGCAGTACTTCACCAAATGGGATGAGTGGAAGCGAGAAACACAAAGAACACGTTGGATATATAGCACTACGCAAATAGGTTAGGACAATTCCTGAAGACAGATTCTACACATTCTCTGACTGTCTCAAATTCTTTTAATCTTTGTTTCATCCATATCTTTAAAACAGCCCACCAATTTTCGATTTTATTTAAATCCGGTGAGTAAGCGGGCAAATACCAGATTTCACATCCAGCTTTTTCGATAATTTTTTTAATAGCTTCACTTTTATGAAAAGCGGCATTATCAATTACAATAATATCTCCAGGAGTTAATTGAGGAATTAAACATTCTGTCAGCCAAGCTTCAAATAAGTTGCGATTACATGACCCTTCAAAACTTAAAGGAGCAAACAGCTTTTTTTCTCTTAACGCACTAATCCAACTAATTCTTTCTCTTCTTTTACCCGATTTCAAGGCATAGCATCTTTCTCCTTTGGGACTATAACCATAGGGATAGTCTTCAAGGGTTATCAAAGCCCGCTTCATCTACATAGACTAGCTTGCTTTCCT
>CADCTM010000936.1 GCA_902805485.1 uncultured Coleofasciculus sp.
AGGGTTCAGCTTGCCGTATAAATCATAAGGCTTGAGCCGATTATTCGCTAAACAATTTGATAGAGCATGGAAATTAAGACTGAGGATTACAGTGTAGGGTACGAGTCAGCAACGGCAACCGTCAACTTCCAAGGTTTACTGCGACTACCAGGGATACCTGACTACGAACCAATTATACAATTGCTCAATGATGTAATCGAGCAGGAGCCACCGAAGATTATCATGAACCTACAAGAGCTAAAGTTTCTCAACAGTTCAGGGATGAGTGCCTTATCTCGGTTTGTGATTGGTGTACGCAAGAAGAAAACAATTCAGCTAGTAGTCAAAGGCTCTCAGGGAATCTCTTGGCAGAACAAGTCTTTAGATAACTGGCAGCGCTTGATGCCTGCTTTGACGCTGGAATGGGAATAACAAGTTCTTTCAAATTCTTGCATTCAAAAAGAAAAAGCGAGAACGTCAGCTTCAACAATAACTTTATTGTTAGACTTTTTTAACTTATTACACCACTAATCCCGACAAATCAGTTAAAGTTAGTTTTCATAAAGTTTCCGGCGTTCAACTAAATTTCTCCGAAAAAGGCTATAGGCGAAGACGCAATCCTGTTTATCCAAAGGCTTTTAGACTTTTATCATGTCGCCGTTGAATCAACCACAAAAGCTTGCGGGAGTAAGAGTGGGCATCTTGCATTCCCAAACTGGCACAATGGCTCTCAGCGAGAGTCCGTTAATTGATGCAGCGTTGATGGCGGTAGCCCAAATCAATCAAGCCGGAGGAATTCTCGGCGAGTGCATCGAACCCGTAGTTGTTGATGGCGCCTCTAACCCAGCAGAATTTGAACGCCAAGCCAGAAACTTAATTCTATCCGAGCAAGTCGCCAACGTCTTTGGCTGCTGGACTTCCGCCGCCCGTAAAGCCGTTAAACCGGTGTTTGAAGAATTCAATGCCCTGCTGTGGTATCCGGTGCAGTACGAAGGACTAGAGCGCTCTCCAAACATCTTTTATACCGGGTGTTGTCCTAATCAACAAGTCGAACCCGCCGTCAATTGGCTACTGCAAAATAAAGCAAAGCGATTTTATTTAATCGGTTCCGACTATGTTTTCCCGCGCACCGTCAATAAGCTAATTGCCGCGCAACTGAAACAACAGGGCGGGGAAGTGGTGGGGGAAGAATACGTTGACCTAGGGGAGACTGATTTTACCGAGATTATTGCGAGAATTGGGCAAACTTGCCCCGATGTTGTTTTCAACACCCTCAACGGCGACAGCAACCAAGCCTTTTATCGTCAGTACCAAAATGCAGGCATCACTGCTGAGGAAATTCCTATCCTCGCTGTAAGCGTCGCCGAAGCAGAACTACAAAACATTGGCGATACTGCCGTCGGTCATTATGCTAGTTGGAGTTACTTCCAAAGTATAGATACCCCGGAAAATCAAGAATTTGTCCAGAATTTTCAGGCAAACTATGGTGCAAATCGCGTCACCTCCGACCCGATTGAGGCGGCTTATAGTCAAGTTTATCTCTGGAAAAAAGCAGTAGAAGCTGCTCAATCATTTGAGGTGGAGCTTGTGCGGGTTGCAGCTTACGGACAGAGCTTCGCCGCTCCTGGAGGACTAATTAAAATTGAATCGAATCACCATGTTTGGAAAGATTGCTATATTGGACAAGTTTTAAAAGGCGGACAATTCGCCATTGTCTACAGCAGCGAGACGCCGATTAAACCCCTACCTTGGCTTGGGGTAGAAAAACTGAATTTTGACAAATCGGAAGTGGTGATTGAGATGCTAGCTCAAGTCAGTCAAGGAATTCAGCAATCTTGGCGTCTCGAACAAAAGTCCCGCCAACTCGAAGCCGTTACCCAAGAGTTGCAGGGGACAGAAGAAGCCTTGCAGGAAAGTGCGATCGCCCTACGCATCCATAACCTTGTTTTAACCTACCTTGCAAAAAATCCAGCGCTGCATCAAGGCGATTTAAAAGCTGCATTAAAAGAAATTACGGAAGCAAGCGCTCAAAACATTGGAGTTGAGCGAGCAAGCGTCTGGCTGTATGACGAAACAGGTACTAAGCTGCAATGCCTCGACCTCTTCTTAAATAGTCGCAACCAACACACTAGCGTTGGCATTGAACTGGCAACCGCAGACTATCCGGCATATTTTCAAGCGTTGCAGCAAGACCAACCGATCGCCGCCGACGATGTGCATACTGACCCCAGAACCCAAGCACTTTCCTCTTCTTATTTAACCAAATTAGGCATCACGTCCATGCTGAGTACCGCCATCAGGATCAAAGGACAAATGGCGGGAGTGATTTGTTTAGAACACGTTGGAATAGCTCGTCACTGGACGCCAGAAGACCAAAATTTTGTGCGCTCAGTTACTGATTTAGTTTCTTTAGCGATTGAAGCACGCGATCGAAAACTTGCTGAAGCTGCCTTCATTGAGAGTGAAGAACGCTGGCAGTTAGCCCTACGCGGTACGGGAGATGGCATCTTTGACTGGAATATTACCACTGGGGAAGCATTTGCTTCAGCGCGTTTGCTAGAAATGCTCGGCTATACAGAACAGGAACTGCCCTACAGCTACGAGACTTGGCAAAATCTTGTCCATCCAGAGGATCTTGAGCCGACAAAGGCAGCCTTTCAAGCGCATTTAGAGGGCAAGACGAGCTTATATAGAGCAGAGTTTCGCCTACGCTGCCAAGACAGAAGTTATAAATGGATTTTGGCACGGGGACAAGCACAATGGGACGCAACAGGAAAGCCTGTGCGGATGATTGGCTCTCATCAAGATATCAGCCATGTCTACGAAGAGCTTCTCTTACGCCAGCAAGCTGAAGAAGAACTACAACTCTTGTTGACAATCTCTCAGGCAATTAGTGCGGCTCCTGATTTTGATACCGCCTTGGAAGTGGCATTAGAGCAGGTGTGCCAAACAACCAATTGGATTTATGGCGAAGCTTGGATTCCCACAACCACTGAGTCAAACTTAATTTACAGCCCACGTTGGTATTGTCAACGCACGGGGAATGAGCCAACCCTAATCGCGACAATTGAACGTTTTCGAGAATACAGTGAGGTTCTCACCTTTTCTCCCGGTGAAGAAATTCCGGGGCAAGTTTTGGCAACAAAACAATCTCAATGGTTTGATAATCTCAATGAGATTGACGATGTTCTTCTGAGATTGGAACTGGCGACAGAATGCGGCTTAAAAGCAGGATTTGGCGTACCGATTATTGCGATAGGCAATCGAAATGAACAGACAGAGGCGCAGGAAAGTCAGTTACTCAGTTCCCAATCTCCTGTTTTAGCGGTGCTAGTATTCTTCATGCGGTCGTCTCGCTCTGAAGACAAGCGGTTGATTGAGTTGGTTAACGCTGTAGCGGCGCAGTTAGGAGCGGTGCTGCAACAAAAGAAAGTCCAAGCCGAAATGAAGGCATTGTTTGCGGCAATGACTGATGTGGTAACGGTTCGGGATGTTTCTGGGCGCTGCCTCAATGTTATCCCCACCAATCCCCGAAATTTATATCAACCTTCCGCCGCAATGATTGGCAGAAGTCTCCATGACGATTTGCCACAAAGCCAAGCTGATTTGATTCTCAAAAGCATCCTCAATGCAGTGACGAGGCAAAAAACCGTTGTGATTGAATATTGCCTACCGATTGCGGGAAAAGAGGTATGGTTGGCAGAGACGATTTCGCCGCTTTCTGAGGAAACGGTAATTTTGGTTGCACAAGATATTAGCGATCGCAAAAAAGCCGAGGAAGCGCTGCGTTTAGAACAAGAAAAGTCAGAACGATTATTACGTAATATTTTGCCTGAAGAAATTGTCAACCAGCTCAAACAAAACCAAGATGCAATTGCTCAACAATTCAACGAGGTGACGATTTTGTTTGCGGATATTGTCGGTTTTACGCCTCTATCGGCTCGCTTAAAACCGATTGAGTTAGTCAATTTACTTAATCAGATTTTTTCGACGTTTGATGAGTTAGCCCAGCAGTTGGGATTAGAAAAAATCAAGACAATTGGTGACGCTTATATGGTAGCGGCGGGGTTGCCTACACCGAGAATTGATCATGCAGAAGCGATCGCAGATATGGCGTTAGCAATGCAAGCGGCGGTGGAACGTTTCCAATCCGAACAAGGTGAAACGATTCAAATCCGCATTGGTATTAATACAGGCGTTGTCGTCGCTGGAGTGATTGGTAAAAAGAAGTTTATCTATGATTTGTGGGGAGATGCGGTTAATGTTGCCTCGCGTATGGAATCTTCGGGTTATCCGGGAAGCATTCAGGTAACAACTGCAACCTATGAGCGAGTGAAGGATAAATTTATATTCGAGAAGCGGGGAGCGATTCAAATTAAGGGGAAGGGAGAAATGGTGACGTATTGGCTCAAAGATAAGTATGGATAGAGCAATTATTAAATTATACGTTCTGTGCTTGACCTTACTCGCGAAGCGCAGAGGGCGTTGCGATCGCTTTTTGGGCTAATTGTCTCTTGACCTAAATCCTACAAATTTAATCGCAAAAATCGGATAGAAAATCATTGAGGAAAAGGCTTATTCTATATTCCTGTTGCAGGAAGTCAATATGAGTAGCCTGGTATCAAATTCCATCTCCGAAGAAATCTGGCAAGCCATCCTAAATCGAGACTCCAAGTTTGATGGCAAAATTTTCTACGGTGTACATTCTACAGGCATCTACTGCCGACCAACTTGCCCTAGTCGCAAGCCAAACCGCCGCCAAGTTTCCGTTTTCCCTTCTCCATCAGAAGCAGAAGCTCAAGGTTTTCGTCCCTGCAAGCGGTGTCATCCGCAAAATATAATTGCTCCAAACCCTGCTAGAGATAAGGTACTGGCAGCTTGTCGTTATATTGAAACAAAAAGCGAGGGCATTCCCACACTTGCAGAACTTAGCGCTCAAGTTGAGATGAGTCCTTGTCATCTGCAACGAGTATTCAAGAAAATTGTTGGTGTCACCCCGTTGCAATACGGAACAGCTCGTCGCACAGAGCTACTAAAACAGCACCTGCATCAAGGTGAGGATATCGCCAGCGCCCTCTATGAGGTCGGTTACGGCTCTAGCAGCCGACTTTATGAAAAAGCGCCAGAACAACTTGGAATGACGCCTGCTGCCTACAAACGACGCGGTAGAGGTGAAGAAATTCGCTATACAACCGTGAATTCTCCTCTCGGTTATCTGCTTGTTGCGGCAACAGCGCGAGGGTTGTGTAATGTTCAACTTGGAGAAACTGTTGCAGAACTTGAGGACAGACTTCTTCAAGAATTTTGCCATGCCTCGCTGCGTCGTGCTGACGATGAACTACAGGAGTGGTGCAGTGCTTTAGTTGATTATTTGAGCGGTATGCCTTTACCCCAGTTACCTTGCGATGTGAAAGCTACTGCCTTTCAACTTCGGGTTTGGCAGGCTTTAAGGGAAATTCCCATCGGAACAACGAGAAGCTATAGCAATATTGCTTGTTTAATCGGACAGCCAACTGCCGTCCGTGCTGTCGCTCGTGCCTGTGCAACCAATCCGATTGCCTTAATTGTGCCATGTCATCGAGTCGTACCGTCATCGGGTGGCGTGGGGGGATATCGCTGGGGTGTGGCTCGTAAACAGGCACTTCTTGAGCTGGAGAAACAATATGCTAATGCTAGAGATGAGTGAGCGGCGACGTTTTAGAAGTAGTAGTTTTTAGTCGAAGTTATTGATGTTGAAAAGGCGATCGCACTTAGAGCTATTTATCACGCGCGCCTTCATTTCTAAATTAAGATTATGCTTTAATTTGTCTGTGCAACTACGAATTTTCAGGTAATTTCCAGGAACGTCCTTGACAGTGAGCATAACCATCTTTGACATAAATACCCGAAAGTTGTCTGCCTAAAGCCAAGAATTCTTGCTTTTCTTCCGCCGTCATATAACTGTTTCCATGCAGACTCCCTGATGCTCGTCTCGGCTCGCCTCCAGCCTCTAGATATCTTTGACGCGCTAAAGTCGAGAGTTCAATCATTCTCTGATATTGCTGTTGCTGTAATCCTGTAAGCTGCTTCATAACTCTGCAATCGGTGTAATCGGTGTAATTTCACCATTTGCTAATAGCATAGTAAGGGGCAACACTAGGCTAGAAGTGTTAATATACCAAACTTGATTATCTTCATCATAGACGGTATCTTGCAGTAAGCCCAAGGTATCCAAAGCATTGAGAATTAAGTATTGTTCTTCTGTTGGTTCCATCAAAAACTAGCCTGTAACCTGACTTTGGCAATCTTACAGGA
>CADCTM010000937.1:0-1688 GCA_902805485.1 uncultured Coleofasciculus sp.
TTTTTCCGATGGAATCGTCGATTTGGCTATCTGGAGTTTATGAAGTTGTTACAACCCAGTTTCTCAAAGAATTTATTCGCGAAGGTGATGTATTTTTAGATATTGGCGCTAACTGTGGGGCGGTGACTTTAGTTGCTGCCAGCTTAATTGGTAAGGGAAAAGTTTATGCCTTTGAACCAGGTCCAAAGGTTCGTTCTCGACTGCAAGGGAATATTGACTTAAATCCTCATTTAAAAGATATTGTAACGATTATTCCCAATGGATTAGGTTTAAATAAAGAGCAAGTCTTTAACAATGAAGACGTTAATTATCGAGGTAATGGTTCTTTATATGAAAACCAAGGAATTCCTGTAGAGATAATTTCTTTAGATGAGTGGGTAGCTAGGGAAAAGTTAGAGAAAGTTGATTTCATCAAAATTGATGTTGAAGGCATGGAATATGATGTTTTAGTTGGTGGCAAGACCGTTTTATCAACTTATCAACCGATGATTTATTTTGAAACACTGCCAATATTTTATGAAACGACTCTCCACAATATCAAAACGATTTATAAGTTCCTTGATAGTTTAGGTTATAAAATTATCAGACCAACAAAACCACACTCAGAAATTCCCTTTTCAGGCCCCTATCCAGCGAATTCGGTGGCAATTCATACGAGTCAGGTAGACAAACTTTTCAAATAACTGGACTAATATCGAATCTATTCTTTTAAGTGTTAAATTCAATGACACTTGGTGGCAATGCCTTCTAGATGAATCCGGCGGGCTTCGGCGCGGCGGGATTGCTCTTGGAGGCGACAAGTCCGACAAAAACTTAGCAGTGGTAAATAAACCCCCCTTGCCACCTCGTACCACCACTTTGGCGGCACTGCTGTCCAGACTTCTAGACCATTACAGCTTGCACAAGTAAAAGGTTGATCAAAATAGTATCTGCGCTTAACAAAGTCTGGCTCATCGTAGCTGTTGTTTGGAGCAAGCGCAGTACAATCGACAATCATCCCTCCATACTTCATCTCGCTACAAGCTCTTGGGTGGCAAGTTTGGCTTTGTGAGCTTGCCTCTGCGCCTTGAGTTCAATCCGGCGCTGTTTTCCACTCTTCATATTTCTACAAAAACTAGAGATGAGATATGAATTTCAGCACTCTCAAAAAAGTCGCAATAATGAGGCGTTTAACTGAATACCGAGCCAGAAAGACTGAGAGAATGTTCGGGAATTCTCAGGAAGCTGATTTCCTCAGAGGTGTAGTTAACTAATAACTAATTATCTACATCCTAAAGAATCACGAGTCGTTACACCTGTCTGAGAATTTACACCATTCGCTTTAGCACAGAGTTCTTTCACTTGCGCCCCATCGAGGATAGCATCGCTAAAGTCAGCGCCTGTAATGTCAGTATTTTTGAACGTGGAACGCAGTAAAATCGTTTCATTCAACACCGCATCGCTTAAATTTGCGCCCGTTAAGTTCACCTGATCCATCATTCCATAAGTTAAATTCGCGCCGTGTAAATCCGATTGCGTCATCACCGAAGCACTAAATATCGTCCCGCGCAAATCGGCATCGGCAAAGTTCGTGAGTTCCAAATTGGCGTTGGAAAATTCAGCACCACGTAAATTTTGACCCGAAAAATCCTTGGCTTTCAGTTCAGCATTACTGTAGGACAAGGGGGGAGGGTAGTCAGCAGCTTGGG
>CADCTM010000937.1:1698-6257 GCA_902805485.1 uncultured Coleofasciculus sp.
ACCAAACCCAGAGAATTAAAGCGAGTAAGAAGGCAGCAAGACGCTGAAGTGCCATATTAATTAAAAATACTAATCTAATCTTAATCAAGAATTTGAGCCGGAATCCACTAGCTTAATTTTCCCTTAAATGTTGCCCACCAATCTTACGAAGAAACAGACGAATCACTCAGTCTCTAGGTAGGATACTCATAGAAGTTGTTCGAGAAAAGTCATGCCACAATTCTTATTAACTTGGTTACTCACGGCGGTATCATTAATGATTACAGCCCACTTTGTACCAGGCTTTAAGGTTGATAGTTTTTCGGCTGCCTTAATCGCAGCGGTAGTTTTAGGGTTAGTTAATGCATTTATCAAGCCGATTTTGATAGTTTTGACATTACCGATTTCATTTATAACTTTGGGGCTGTTTTTATTTGTCATCAACGCCATCACGATTTTGATCGCGGGTAATATCACCCCTGGTTTTCAGGTTGATGGCTTCGTGCCGGCTTTAATCGGTTCCATTGTTCTCACTATTGTTGGCAGTGTGCTTAACTACTTCCTGGGCGGTTTTGCTAGGTAGGTAACTTAAGATCCTCCTGATTCGGAATCAAAGCCCAAATAGCCTCGTGGGGTAATCATCCAATCCCCATGAGTGCGAGTACTTTGGTTGCCAATCAGAACTGTAGTTAGCATATCAATCGGCGTATCCAGAAGTTTTTCCAAGGTCGTCAGGGTGATTTGTTCGTCTTGGCGGTATGCCGAGCGTACCAAGGCAACCGGGGTATTCGGGTCGCGGTATTGTAAGAAGATATCTCTTGCCGTGCCAATTTGTTGAGTACGAGTTTGCGATCGCGGATTATACAACGCCGTAACAAAATCCGCCTGCGCCGCCGCCCTCAGACGCTTTTCAATCATCTCCCACGGCGTTAACAAATCACTCAAGCTAATCGCACAAAAGTCATGCATCAACGGCGCACCAACGCGGGAAGCCGCAGCTTGCAGGGCAGTAATTCCCGGAAACACCTGCACCCCCGGAATCTTACCATCCCATCCTTGGGCGCGAAGTTCCTCTAATACCAACCCCGCCATCCCATAAATCCCGCAGTCGCCAGAAGAAACAACAGCAACAGTTAAACCCCATTGTGCCAGCTCAATTGCCCGTTTTGCCCGTTGACGTTCTTGGGTAATCGGTAGCGCTTCGATAATCTGCCCTGGATGCAGTAGGGGGGCGATTAAGTCTATATAGAGGGAGTAACCAATTACCGCATCAGCCGCAGCTACAGCCGTTTGTGCCGCAGGTGTGATTTGATTTAATTGTCCAGGTCCCGTACCAATCAGTAATAGCTGACCAATACGCCCCGTGTATTCTAGTTGAGATTGAGCGATCGCAACAGTCACCGCCCCCGGTTGATTTTCTGACTTAAAAATTTGTTTTTTAACGAGGAGAGGTGCAAGGCATTGCTCCCCTACATCACCATTCGCCGCCACAATTGCTGCTGCTTCGGCAACACTAGGGGTTCCGACTTCCTTATCGACAACCGTTGAGGGAGTGGGGACATTAACCATACGTAAAACTTCGGCAGAGAAAGTTCGTAGCGGTAAATTACGCTCTTGACAAAATTCCACCAATCCCACTTCATCCGCTTTGAGATCAATTGTGGCAATACCTGCGATCGCCTTTTCGGCTAAATTATTACTACGACAAACTTCCCCAATTGCCGTTTCAATCAACTCTTTAGATGTCCCGCGTTCACAACCAATTCCCACCCATAACACTCGTGGGTGCCATTGAACCTCTGGCAGCTTAGATTCTGGCAAGAATTGCCGCCGTGTTGGACTAATCCAAATCCTCCCTCTGGCAACGGATGATGTCGCGGATGTCGCTACCTGCAACAGCGTCGAACCCGCTTCTTGAATCACCTCAACTTCTTCACCCCGCGCCACCGCCGCACTTACACCCGTCCAATCTCCCTCCCCTCGTTGCCACCCAAAAGGGACGCCCAAAATATCCACACCGGGAAAGCCTAAAGCCGTCGAAGCGCCTGTTAAAATCGGTGTTGCGTCCAGTTGATGAGCAATCAGCCTTGCCAGTTGGTCAGCCTTACCTTGGTGTCCGCTGCATAAACTAATCACAAACTGACCTTTCTCATCGATCACAATCACAGCAGGATCACGAGACTTATCCTCTAATAACGGTGCAATCAGCCGCACCACTGCCCCGGTTGCGAGGCAGAAAATAAACGCTCGGTTTTGCTGCCACAATGCGGCTACGTGGGTCTTAAGCGAACCTGTGTAGACCTCTACAGATTCAAAATCTCTCAGGGATTCTGGCACCCACAGCGTTGCACCAGTCGCTTGACACAAAGGTTGTAATTTTTTGGCGGCGGTGGGAGTAGTTGCGATCGCGACTATTGGTTGAAAATCTTGAAATAACTGACTCATTCTCAATATCGTTTGTCCTTAGCTTTAGTAAATCCTGACCGCATTTTTAGAGCAATAGGACAAAAAAACACCCAACTCCGGAGAGTCAGGCGTCTTACAAAAATCATACTGATCTTAGCTCTTAGCGTCTATATCCAAAATTGGCTCAACGCTAACTGCTGGTACTGAATTGTTAATTACTGCCTGTTGCAGTATTGGGGTACGAGTAACAGCAGCATTCGCCAACGTAAACAGCGGATTCGACAAAATCCCTGCCACAGTCGTCGCCACCACTGCCAGCACCAAACCCACCTGCAAAGGACGCATTCCGGGAAGATTCCAACGGATTTCTGGGTAATTTTGCACAGCATCGGACATTTCTTGCGGTTCTTTAACTACCATCATCTTGACGACTCGGATGTAGTAGTAAATCGAGACAACACTGGCAATTAGACCCAACAAGACTAAACCATACAGTCCCGCCTGCCAACCTGCCCAGAATAGGTAGATTTTACCGAAGAATCCCGCAAGAGGCGGAATTCCCCCCAAGGACAGCAAACTAATGCTCAAACCTAAAGTTAGGAGTGGGTCTTTTTGATACAAACCAGCATACTCGCTAATTTGGTCAGTCCCGGTGCGGAGGGTAAAGAGAATCACGCAGGCAAAACCGCCCAGGTTCATGAACAAATAAACCAAGAGGTAAAATATCATGCTGGCATAACCCGCCTCTGTCCCGGCGATTAAACCAATCATCACGAAACCCGCTTGAGCAATGGAAGAATAGGCTAAGAGCCGCTTCATGCTAGTTTGGGTAAGGGCGACGACGTTTCCTAAAACTAAGCTCAAAATCGCCAGCGCAGTAAAGACAAAATGCCATTGTTCGGTAACTACAGGAAATGCGGTTGTCATTAGGCGAATTGCCATCGCAAAACCCGCTGCTTTTGAACCCACGGAAAGGAAGGCGACAACTGGCGTGGGAGAACCTTCGTAAACGTCGGGTGTCCATTGGTGGAAGGGGACAGCGGAGATTTTAAAGGCAATACCTGCGATCGCAAATACTAACGCAATTAAGATCCCTAAAGATTGACCGGATTCGAGAGTAGTCATCCCTAAAGCGATCGCATCTAGCTGTGTCTCTCCCCCTGACAACCCGTACAACAACGAAACGCCATAAAGAAACACTGCCGAACTTGATGCCCCAATCAGCAAGTATTTTAGCGCCGCTTCGTTGGAACGAGGGTCACGCTTCATGTAACCCGTCAGCAGGTAAGATGAAATACTCAGGGTTTCTAGTGAGATAAAAATCATCACCAGTTCATTTGCTCCCGATAGGAACATCCCCCCTAAGGTTGCACTGAGTGTAATCGCGATAAACTCGGCTAAGGATGTGCCTGACTGCTGCACGTAGCGAATAGACAGCAAAATTGTTACAACCGCAGACAGGGCGATAATACCGCGAAATGCTACGCTCAGGGCGTCACCATTAAAGCTTCCCAAAAACGCAACGGAATCAGTAACATTCCATTCGTAGTACAGGACAACTACAGCCGTCAGCAGTCCTCCAATTGCCACATAGGGAATTCCATTTGCGGAACTCCTACCCGCAATCAGGTCAATTAATAAAACCAGCAAGAGGGTAATAATTACAATTCCCTCTGGTAAAATTATCCCGGCATTTAGCTGGGCAGCAAGATTGGCAAAATCCATAGTTTCTCTTGGTATTGTCTATGGTTATGTCGGAAGCAACATTAACTTTCTTATCTTATCGAGGATTGTAACTATTTAAGCAGCCTAGTTTGCTTATGAGGAACTTGCCATAAATAAGTTATACTTTTAGTAGTAGTATTAGTATAACCAAGATAATTAATGACTAATATTAAAACGGCAATCTCGCTGCCGAAAGCATTATTTGAGCAAGCAGAGGCACTCTCAAGTGAGCTGAAAGTTTCCCGTAGTCGCTTGATGGCGATCGCACTTGAAGAATTTATCCGCCGCCACCAAAATCGACAACTACTAGAGAAAATTAACAGCGCTTATGCAGATTTTTCCGACGATGAAGAACAAACTCTTAATCGTCACCTACGTCATCAACACCGGAAAATTGCTGAAAACGGATGCTAATTAATCAGGGCGATATTTTCTGGATCGATTTAGAT
>CADCTM010000938.1:0-409 GCA_902805485.1 uncultured Coleofasciculus sp.
GACAAAGCAAGCCTAAACATCGAAGGAGCCCTCCCTACTCGACAAAACAGGCTTTCTGGTAGGGTAGGAGATTCTTGTCTGTAGAATCACTCCTTGTATGTCCAAAGCTCGCCTATTCAAGTGGCGTCATTTCTTACCTGCAATCATCATTCGTTGCGTGCGTTGGTACTGCCGCTACAGCCTCAGCGGTTTTGTTGCAAAAACTGGAGTAGGAGGTGATAGGGTAGTGAGCCTTCTCTTTAACTCTCCCTTTCATGGCCGGGTTGTGTTGCAAAAATCTGTTGAGGTTACAAAACCTCTTGGAAAATAACAATTTAGGCAGCTACCCCATTCATGTCGCACCTGAGGTGCGAAAAACTTGCTCGATAAATTTGACTCGTTCCTCAACAGCTCCTCTAGCCACTCCTTG
>CADCTM010000938.1:419-934 GCA_902805485.1 uncultured Coleofasciculus sp.
TAAGCGCTTGATGAACCTATGGTCCTGCTCGACGATATTGTTGAGGTAGCGACGAGGGCGCAACTCAACGCTCTGGGGTAACGCTTGCTCCGCTTTGAGCTCAGCGATTGCTTTTGGGTAAGCCGGGTTTTTATCAACCGTCACTACCCGTGGCGGCTGGTTGTGAGTAGCCCTCAGCGTCTTGTAGAAAAACCGTTTCGCTGCCCTACCATCTCGCTTAGCAGTGAGCAAAAAGTCCAGTGTGTTCCCGGCTGAATCCACAGCTCGGTAAAGGTATCTCCAATGCCCTTTGACTTTGATATAGGTTTCGTCGGTAGTGTTGCAAAAACTTTTTCAAACGCTATATATAGGGCTGTAAGTTACAACTTTGACTCTACGAATAGCGTTTCCCAGATTTTTTGCAACACTACCCAACAACGTGACTGAACAGGACCATCGATTTCTTCAGCGTCTGATCAAGCCGGGATTAGGGTTCAAGTCTTTCAACACGGCTCGAAGGACCATCGAGGGCTATG
>CADCTM010000938.1:944-6199 GCA_902805485.1 uncultured Coleofasciculus sp.
GGAAGGGACAAGTTGTTGGAGTAGCAAAGGGAGAGGTGCAAGCCCAGCTGAACTTCATGGCTCAAGTATTGGGTGTGACTGCTTAAACCGAGAAGCAATAGAGGAGACTCCTTGTCTCTTCAGATTTTTGCAACGCAACCAACTGAACTTCATAGCCCAAATTTTTCGCACCTCAGGTGCGACATGAACGGAGTAGTTACCTGACTCCATAACTAGGCAATGAAATTTTGTGTCTCGTCCGATTTTTGCAACACAACTGAGGAAATAGCTAAAGTTTTCGACAAGCCTGAGCCGGGCGATGGCTCAGGAGCCTTTGTAAATTCTCCAGTTTTTGCATGCAACAGAACCATGCAATCTTAATAAAGCGTCTCTAAACCGCTATTGAGGAATCAGCACAGTGTCAATGACATGAATGACACCGTTATCTGCCTCAACATCTGGTGTGACCACTGTGGCGTCATTTACCTTGACCCCATTGGAAGCATCAATTTTGACAGTTGATCCTTCTGTTGTAGTCGCTGAGTCAAGCTTCACCACATCTGCTGCCATGAATTTGCCAGGAACAACATGATATTCCAATACCTTTCTAAGTTGGAGAATATCTTCTAGCAGTGATTCAACTGTTCCTGATGGCAACTTGGAAAAAGCCTCATCAGTTGGCGCAAAGACCGTGAAGGGTCCGGGTCCTTTCAGCGCTGTATCCAT
The DNA here is from genome assembly GCA_902805485.1 of uncultured Coleofasciculus sp. GTDB lineage: Bacteria > Cyanobacteriota > Cyanobacteriia > Cyanobacteriales > Coleofasciculaceae > CADCTM01. The sequence continues at coordinate 1,650 of CADCTM010000938.1, forward strand.
TCCAGCAGTAGTGATAGCTGTTGCCAAGGTGTTGAAAGTGCCTGCATTGATTGCAGTATCTACGATGTCAGCCATGAATATTGCTTCAGTGAGTAGAGAGGTCTGATCAAATTCCATCTCAGTCTATAGCAAAGTAGCTGGAAAGCCTAATCAACTTAGAACTGTATTTCTTACTCGCTGAAGGTGATTTGGCTATCGGACTTTACTGAGACTATTTACTTATCAACATTAGCGAACGTGACATCTGGTGGCGTTCTATAAATTAAACCATTATTAAGGTTTAAACAAAGAACCACCGTCCAGTAATCCTAGTCATCATCGGTAACAGCACCTCAGGTAAAGCAGCGCTGACTAAGAAAATTGCTCAACTTTAGGGTCAAGAGAATGTCACAGTTATTGGGAAGAATGATTACCATCGCTACGACCGTCATCAGCGTGCCGAATGAGACATTCATGAGTGCGGTTAATCACTAGCATAAAGAATGCTACTCATGGGAGAACGTTCAATGATTGCCCTATCCGGAGTCACTATCCAAAGCAAAATCTATGAGAGTTTAGCTTCTTTGGTGTATCGGGGCATTAGATCACAAGATGATCGGGTGGTTGTGGTTAAGCTACTCAAGCAAGATTATCCCTCTCCTCAAGAAATAACCCGCTACAGGCAGGAATATCAGGTTACCCGTTCCCTCAACCTGGAAGGAGTTGTCAAGGCATACAGCCAGCAGGACTATCAACGCACCCTTGTTATTCTCTTGGAAGATTTTGGTGGAGAGTCCTTAGAGCAATGGATGCGGCAGCGCCCAGACTTCTACCCGATGCCTTTACTCGCGTTTCTGAGTCTTGCCATAGACCTGGCAGATATTCTGGGCAGAGTCCATGCCGCCAATGTGATTCATAAGGATATCAACCCTGGTAACATCGTCCTCAATCTGGATACTGGCGTTGTCAAACTTATAGACTTTGGGATTGCCACCCGCTTTAACCGTACAAATCCGATTTTCAAAAGCCCTCATGGTTTAGAAGGGACACTCGCCTACCTGTCGCCAGAGCAAACAGGACGGATGAACCGTTTGCTCGATTATCGCACCGATTTTTACTCGCTCGGGGTAACATTCTACGAACTTCTAACCGGACATCTACCGTTTCCCACCACGGACATCCTTGAGCTCGTTCATTGTCATCTTGCCAAACAACCTGTTCCACCTCATGAACTAAATAGAACGATTCCCAAACCCGTTTCCAACATCATTTTGAAACTGATGGCAAAAAATGCAGAGGATCGCTATCGGAGTGCCTGGGGCATCAAAGCAGATCTAGAAACCTGTGCTCAGCAGTTAGCAGCAAGCGGTCAAATTGATTGCATTCAACTAGGTTTGCAAGACGTTTCTGATCAGTTTCAAATTCCCCAGAAACTGTATGGACGAGAGAAGGAAGTTGCACGATTACTGGCGGCATTTGATCGTGTAGCGTGTCCAGAGGATAATCGTATTGCTCCCTTAAAGAACAATATAGAGACGACTTTAGACCAGGAGCAAAGGGGTAGCCCAACCTTCAAAGTCGAAATGATGTTAGTGTCTGGCTATGCTGGCATTGGAAAATCAGCCTTAGTACAAGAACTCTACAGACCCATCACGGCAAAGCGCGGCTATTTTATCTCAGGTAAATTTGACCAACTTGGGCGCAATGTTCCCTACAGCGCGATCGCGGCTGCTTTGCAAAAACTGGTACGGCAACTACTCGGGGAGCCAGAGGAGCAAGTGCAACAGTGGCGATCTCGCCTGCTAACAGCTTTAGGAAGCAATGGGCAAATCATCATTGATGTGCTCCCTGAAGTTGAATTAGTTATTGGTAAGCAGCCACCCGTACCGGAAGTTGGAGCGACGGAAGCTCAGAATCGTTTCAATCGGGTGTTTCAGCAGTTTGTGCGGGTGTTTTGTTCAAGGGAACATCCCTTAGTGATCTTCTTAGATGACTTGCAGTGGATAGACTCCGCCACGTTGAAGTTAATCGAACTGATGCTGCTGGATGAGCAAACCCAATCTCTATTTTTGATTGGAGCCTATCGAGACAATGAAGTGAGTCCAGCCCATCCACTGGCACTAACACTAGAGCAATTGCGAAAACAAGGGGCAGTGCTTCAGGAGGTTATCCTAACCCCCTTAACGCTGGAGCCGTTAAGTCAATTGATTGCCGAGACTCTACATCGGGGTGCTAATACTGTTCGTTCCCTATCTGAGTTGGTGTTGCGTAAAACCGAGGGCAATCCTTTCTTTGTGAGTGAATTTTTATGGATGTTGTACAGTGAGAATCTGTTGAGCTTAAATGCTGAACAGCAAAGCTGGCAGTGGAACATTGCTCAGATTGAAGCTCAGAACATTACCGATAATGTGGTGGAGTTGCTGCTGAGTAAGTTGAAGAAACTGCCAGAGAACACCCAGCAAATTCTCCACTTAGCTGCCTGCATTGGAGCTGAATTTGATTTAGAAACATTAACGATCGTTAGTGAGAAACCCCCTAAAGTAGTTTCTCTAGATTTACTGGCAGCAGTCCAAGCTGGATTAATTCAACCTATCTCTGAATTAGACGAAAACCTACTAGTACAAGAGTATAAGTTCTTGCACGATCGCGTCCAGCAAGCGGCTTATGCCCTAATCGAGGGGTCGCAGAAACAGGTGGTTCATCTACAAATCGGTTGCAACCTGCTTGAAAGAACATTACCAGAGGAGTTATCAGAGTGGTTGTTTGAAATTGTGGAGCATCTCAATCATGGAATAGAGCTGGTTACTGATCAATCCGAACGAGATGAAATTGCCAGATTAAATCTAACAGCAGGGCAGAAAGCAAAAGGGGCAATCGCCTACGGTATGGCTCAAAACTATTTAGCCACAGGGCGAGCATGGCTAGCAGCATCTAGCTGGCAAACAAACTATGAGCTGACTCTTGCGTTATACACAGAAACAACAGAAGTTTCGTACTTATGTGGTGAGTTTGGGCAAGTAGAACGCTGGGCAGAGATCGTGCTGCAAGAAGCTAAGACTACTCTCGACACCATAAAAGTATACGAAGTCAAAACTCAACTGTGTATGGCACAGAATCAGCCATTGGAAGCAATTAATACTGCTCTGCAAGTTCTGGATCAACTGGGAATCAGTTTTCCTGAAACACCCAACCCATCGGATGTTCGCCTTGAAATAGATGCAATAATATCTTTCTTTGCCGAAAAACCAGTTGGGGATTTAATCCATTTGCCCCAAATGGCCGAATTGGATAAGTTGGCAGCGATGCAAATTCTGTCTGGTATTACAGTTGCTGCCTTTGTTGCGGCTCCTGATTTGATGCCTCTATTTGCGGCTAAACAGGTCAACTTGTCAGTCCAGTATGGTAATGCGCTTGCGTCTCCCTTCGCCTATGCCACCTTGGGCTTAATTTTCTGTGAAATGGTCGGAGATATTGAGTCCGGTTATGAGTTTGGACAGCTTGCTGTAAGGCTTTTATCACGGATGAAAACTCATTCACTTAAAGCTCGGACATTGCTGTTCGTAAATTACTTCATTACCCACTGGAAAAAACATGCAAGAGAACTACTCGCTCCATTACTAGAAGCCCATCAAAGTGGGCTAGAAACTGGAGATTTAGAGTTTGCTGCTTATTGCGCTCACGTTTACTGCTTCCAATCTTTAATCGTCGGAAAGGAACTGATGGAAATTGAACGAGAGATGACGATATATAGTGAAGCAATCCGTCAAATTAAACAGGAAACAGTACTCAACTGGCTTCAAATATTTCAGCGGTCTATCTTGAATTTAATGGCACACTCGGTGAATCGTTACCATCTCACTAGTGAATTTTACGCTGAGGAGAATGAATTATCGCGATACAGAGCGGCGAATGATGAAACCGCAATCTTTTTAGTACATTTCAACAAACTTTTCCTATGCTATCTCTTTTCTGAGTATACTCAGGCAGTTGAAAGTTCAACCATAACGGAAAGCCATTTGAGTGTAGCAAGAGGAACATCCCTCGTTCCTTTTTACTATTTCTATGATGCTCTAGCAAGACTCGCAATGTTTTCTGAAAGCAGCGCTGAAGTACAGGGAAAAATCCTTAAAAAAGTTGCTCTTAACCAGGAAAAGATGAAGCAATGGACACAGTATGCCCCTATGAATCATTTGCACAAATATCATCTAGTTGAGGCGGAGAAAGCGCGAGCTTTGGGTCAGTTGCTGGAGGCAGAAAAATTCTACGAACAGGCGATTCAAGGGGCGAGAGAAAATGAATATATCCAAGAAGAAGCATTAGCATACGAATTAGCTGCCAAGCATTATCTGGTCCGTGGACTGGAAAGGTTTGCCCAGCTTTACATGAAGGAAGCTCACTACTGCTATAAACGGTGGGGAGCAACAGCAAAAGTCAACGATTTGGAAGCTCGTTACCCATCGGTTTTTCCTCAGTCGTCTAACGTGGATTTCACATCAGTTCGCACCACTGCTGGAAGCACTTCTAATACCTCATCCATTGCTTTCGATCTAGCAACGGTGATGAAAGCATCA
>CADCTM010000939.1:0-302 GCA_902805485.1 uncultured Coleofasciculus sp.
TTGAGGAGGAATTTAACTCGCCCGAACCATTATCTTATCAATCTAAGCCTTCCTCCCAAAAGTGGAACTCTCCTGCTGAGGATAGCTTATTAGCACAAATAAAAGCGGAGTTTGAAGAACAACAGCGAACTGAAGAACTGAATAAACAGCAAAAACTTCGAGAAGAAGAAACTAAAAAAGAACAACAGCTCCAGGAAGAAAAAATCCGAGTTCAGCAAAAAGAGCAAAGAAGGCGGGAGGCACTAACTAAAGAAGCGACTGAGTGGTTAAAAACATTAAATCCTCGTTCAGACGAAGGTCGT
>CADCTM010000939.1:312-6149 GCA_902805485.1 uncultured Coleofasciculus sp.
GCAGCAATTGAGTATTTGCAAGCCTTGAGGGAGACTTACCGTTAATCCTGATTTTGGCAAAATCTAAGCTGTAGCCTCCCTTTAAATAAAGGGTAAAGAACAAGGTTTTAGAGCCTTGCTGGGGCTTTCTTCATTTTTTAATAAATTAAGGAGAATTTGACAGGAGTGAACTAGCCTTAGATTAGGAAACACTGACAATCATGGGAGGTAATTTTAAATGGGAGATTCTATTATGCAAGACCGTGACTACACATTAATTATTGACAAAAGCGGCAGTATGTCTAGCCCAGAAGCTAATGGTAAAAGCCGTTGGGATACAGCACAGGAGTCTACCTTAGCCTTGGCGAGAAAATGTGAACAATTTGATCCCGATGGAATTACTGTTTACCTATTTTCCGGTCGGTTTAAACGTTACGATAATGTCACTTCCAGTAAAGTCGCCCAAATTTTTACAGAAAACGATCCAATGGGTACGACTGATCTTGCTAGTGTGCTAAAAGATGCAACGGAGCAATATTTTCGGCGGAAGGCATCGGGACAAACAAAGCCAAATGGAGAAACAATATTAGTTGTGACTGATGGCGAACCTGATGATCGCAAAGCGGTAATGCGTGTGATTATTGAGACATCGCGGCAAATGGAACGAGATGAAGAGCTGGCAATTTCACTGGTTCAAGTGGGTAATGATGCCACCGCAACTCGGTTTCTTAAAGCACTTGATGATGAACTTGAAGGAGCTGGAGCCAAGTTTGATATAGTAGACACAATTACGATGGATGACATGGAGAATTTAACGTTAGCAGAAGTGTTGCTCAACGCGATTAACGACTAAGGAACATCCATAAACAGTATTATCGATGAGTTTTCTGTAGGGCAAAACATTTCAGCTAAAAGCGTCTCATTTGCTCACTCGTCCTCAAAGTGTTAAAAAAATTAACCATAAGCGGGATTTAATACTCCCGCTGTTTTTTTAAGTAGAGTTTTTAGAATTGAACCACTAAATATGGGGTTAGGGAGAAGAGTGCTTCACTAAATCTGGAGGCAGAAGCAAGGGAGATTAGCGATCGCATTTCTGAATACCAGTCCCTTGGTGATCCCCATCCCAACTACTACTCTTAATCAGTCCGGAAATTTCACCTCCCCATTTTTTTAGCAAAGATTTAGCATATAAGGGTGACTGAACTGTACTATCCCTGTGATTCATTAAGGGAGGGTAACTGGTTTAAGCTCATCTGCGGCGCCAGCTTCCAACACCTCCCGGCTGTTCGACATCTTACCTTGGCTTACACCCTTGCTGGTGCCGATTGTATTGACGTGGCAGCAGATCCGGCAGTAATTGCGGCGGCAAAAGACGCCTTAGCAGTTGCAAGCCTTCTCGGTAAAGCTGCCCAAGCGCGGGGGTTTGGCTACAGGCGTCAACCTTTGCTGATGGTAAGTTTAAATGATGGGGAAGACCCGCATTTTCGCAAAGCTGAATTTAACCCAACTTTGTGCCCAGCGGATTGCCCTCGTCCCTGTGAAAAGATTTGTCCAGCCGAAGCCATTACTTTTTCAGAAGCAAGTAATGGTTTTTCTGGAGTGATTGACCAACGCTGCTATGGCTGCGGTCGTTGTATACCAATATGTCCCAATCAGCTAATCTATACCCGCTCTTATGTATCTGCACCGTCTCGCGTCGCAGAACTTATTGTGGAAGCTGGCGTCGATGCCTTGGAAATTCATACCAAAGTTGGGCATTTTGCAGATTTTAAACGACTCTGGTGTGCGATCGCACCTTGGGTAAACCGACTCAAACTCCTTGCTATTAGCTGTCCCGATGGTGAAGGTTTAATTGAGTATCTTTGGTCACTTTATCAACTGATCTCACCCCTACCCTGCCTAAACGTCTGGCAAACCGATGGACGGCCAATGAGCGGTGATATTGGTCCTGGTGCAACTCGTGCCGCCGTAAAACTTGCCCAAAAAGTCCAAGACGCTGGCTTACCTGGATATATCCAGCTAGCAGGTGGCACAAATCACCATACCGTTGCCAAACTAAAAACCTTGGGACTTCTTAAAGAATCGGACAAGAGCAAAGAAGAAGTTTACCTAACTTCCGACTCCAGAAGCGATTCATCACACTACAAGTCCATTTCATCTCAACCTTATATCGCTGGCGTGGCTTACGGTAGCTATGCCCGTGTTCTACTTTCACCGATATTAAATGAACTGGAAAAATTCAAAGAGGAAGCCGTTGAGGCAAATTTGGCATCACCTCAAAGTCCAGCTTTAAGCCAGTTGGAAGCGATCCCAGAACTACTGTGGCAGGCTGTGGCAAGCGCTGATGGTCTCGTTTCCCAGCTAAAATCGCCCAAAAGTGAGGGCTGCCAACACGCCATTTGAACCAAAAAGTTCAGCAAAAACAGATTTTCCACCCCAACTACTGACCCATTGCAGCACGGCTGTCATTGATACGAGCATATGGTGAATTTCGATAATAGAATCAACCCCTCCGACCAACACTTGTTATCTAATCAAGAAGCACCGGTTGTGGAAACAAACATCACATCATCACGGATGCAGATTACAGACGACCTCCAAAAACTACTTGACATATTGCCTGAAGAAATTCGCGTATCCTTGCAACAACACCCGCAGCGAGACTCTTTAATTGAGGTAGTCATGGATTTGGGGCGCTTTCCCGAAGTGCGCTTTCCCGGCTCGGCAGAGTACCTGTTCCAAACACCAATTACTCAAGAACAGCTCAATCATTGTGTCCAGCGCGTCGGACACTTTAGCGGCGATAACCGCGCCGGGATTGAGCGCACTCTGCACCGCATTAGTGCAATTCGGAACCGCCCTGGTGAGATTATCGGCTTAACCTGCCGTGTTGGTCGCGCTGTCTTCGGGACAATTACCATGATTCGCGACTTGGTGGAAACCGGACAGTCAATTTTGATGCTGGGGCGTCCCGGTGTCGGCAAAACAACCGCCTTACGGGAAATTGCCAGAGTTTTAGCCGATGAGTTACACAAACGAGTTGTAATTATCGACACCTCCAACGAAATTGCCGGCGATGGCGATATTCCTCACCCCGCAATTGGCAGGGCGAGACGGATGCAAGTTGCCCGTCCCGAACTTCAACATCAGGTGATGATTGAAGCAGTGGAAAACCATATGCCAGAAGTCATCGTCATTGATGAAATTGGTACGGAACTGGAAGCCCTCGCCGCCCGAACCATTGCCGAACGTGGTGTTCAGCTTGTGGGCACGGCTCACGGTAATCAAATTGAAAACTTGATTAAAAACCCCACCCTTTCTGATTTGGTCGGCGGCATCCAAGCCGTAACCTTGGGCGATGATGAAGCCAGACGCCGAGGCTCTCAAAAAACGGTTTTGGAGCGCAAAGCCCCGCCTACTTTTGAAATTGCCGTGGAAATGCTGGAACGGCAACGCTGGGTAGTCCATGAAACTGTTTCTGATACCGTTGATGATTTGCTCCGAGGTCGTCAACCGAACCCGCAGATGAGAACGGTTACAGAAAGTGGGAAGGTGACTGTGACTCGCGAGTTTCCTAGCGCACCTGTTGCAACCCCGCCGAACGGCAGGAGTATGATTAATCACACGCCTCTGTCCACGGCAACAAGACCGACGGGTTGGCGCTCCACGGGGCAGATGAAGCCAGCCGCACGTCAAACCGAAACTTATACAGATAGCTACTTCGAGCAGATGCTGGATAAGTCCTGGCATCAGCAAGATGCTTTTGGTAGTGTGCGGACGCCGGGACCGAATGGTGAAGATTTGCCGCTGCACGTTTATCCTTATGGCGTTAGTCGCCATCAACTTGAGCAAGTGATTCGGGTATTAAATTTGCCCGTTGTCTTGACAAAAGACATGGATAGTGCAGATGCGGTATTGGGTTTGCGATCGCACGTTAAGAATCACGGCAAGCTGCGCTCGATTGCCAAAGCGCGTCAAGTGCCAATTCATGCGGTAAAAGCCAGTACCATTCCTCAGATTACCCGCGCCCTGCGGCATCTGCTGGACATGGACGACCCCAGTACGCCCGATGAGGCTGATTTGCGGTTATTTACAGAAAACAGCAGTGAGGACGAAATGGAGGCGTTAGAGGAAGCCCGTCTTGCTGTGGAGCAAATTGTGATTCCAAAAGGGCAACCAGTGGAATTGCTACCGCGATCGCCTAAAGTGCGGAAGATGCAGCATGAGTTAGTGGAACATTATCGCCTGAAATCTGACAGTTTTGGGGATGAACCGAACCGACGGCTGCGGATTTACCCGGCGTAAGCCGGAGGGAGTGGGGATAAAGGGGGATTTTTTGATGCTTCTGATGCCCCACTCCTGATTTTTCCAAAAAACTCTTGACACAATCCGCCCCTAAGCTGTTAGGATAAACAAGGTGACGCCAATGGGGTGTAGCCAAGTGGTAAGGCAGCGGGTTTTGGTCCCGCCATTCCCTAGGTTCGAATCCTAGCACCCCAGTTAAAAAAGCAAGATCAACAAACTTAGGTTTTCCCGTGGCATACTATTGGTTCTTGCTGATTAACGCTCGTTACGTGTTTTAGACAAGGAGCGTTAAGCGAATGTGACTTTTTACTCATTCGTAGCCCTTCGGAGACAAATATTATGCCATCAATCTTTTCTTGGCACTCATGGGTTGTGGGTGTTGTTGGGGCAATTTCTATTAGTACAATTCATGGGATAACTCCTGTGCAAGCGGCGCAAACTATTGTACTGCGTCGGGGTTCGGTTACGCGATCGCTTAACTTAGCTGATCTCAAAACCTTTGCTGAAACTGGGACTGTTTCTCCTAACCTCAAAAATGCCGAGCGTATCCTGACGCCTCAACAAAAAAGTTTAATTCAAGACGTACTGAAGACAAAATACAAGCTGGATGTGGTGGCAACAAGTGACTTTCTTAAGACGGAAGTTGGCAACACCTTGGCGTCTTCCCTGGCATCCGTAACACCTAGAACTGATAATGTTGGGGTGTTAGATGTGAAAACTGCACTAATTTTAGGGGCGAAGTCACCCCAAGGACTTTCTCTACTAAGCTCTATTGAAGCGTATCCTAATGAAAGCCTAGATATTGATGTTGAGCGCTTATTTCAGGTACTGGGAAACTTTAACGGCGCATTTTGGGAGTCTCAAGCGTTTATGGCAGCAATCGCACCTCAACTTGCTCCAAGACGCCCTAATCTTAATTTACCCTTTGACCCAACTCAACCGGGAAATTCTAAGGTACAGGTACTGAAGTTTAATTTTAACGACCGAAAACGCGATCGCGAAATTCCTGTTGATATTTATTGGTCAACTGATGCCTCTCCAACTAAACCCGTTATTGTCTTCTCTCATGGACTAGGTTCAGTTCGCACCGATCTGCGTTATTTAGCCCAACATCTAGCTTCTCATGGTTATGTCGTCGCCGCGTTGGAACATCCGGGTAGTAACGAAACTCATGTGAAAAAGGCACTGGCGTTGCAAGCGCCACTTCTGGAAGCTGAGGAGTTTTTGAATCGTCCAAAGGATATCAGTTTTATCCTCGACCAACTTAAAATACTGAATGAAACTTCGGGAGAACTTCAGGGGAAACTTGCCTCAGAGCGAGCGATAGTGGTGGGGTATTCTTTAGGAGGTGCGACAGCGTTATCCATCGCCGGAGGTGAGTTGCAACTGACTCAGTTGAAACAGCGTTGTCCTGGTAATATTCTCGCCTTGAGTTTGGGTGAAAATGCCCAATGTTTTGCTAAGAGTCTACCAGAGGACAGTTATCAATTGCGTGATCCGAGAGTGAAAATGGCGATCGCGTTTTCCCCTACTACTTCTCTATTATTTGGCGA
>CADCTM010000940.1 GCA_902805485.1 uncultured Coleofasciculus sp.
TGTTTTTCGCCCACTTATTCAGCAAGCCCTATATAACTTCAAATGAGGTCAGCCAAGATAAAGACCTTAAATTTATAGCTAAAACACTTAAATTCTTTTAGAGCGCTAGTTTCCACCTATAGGACAACTGGCGCTCTAATTTTTTAGGCTGGAGTTACGTTAAGGGTTATTAACCAGGTAAGGAGAAGAAATCGCTGGAACCCGACCCGCATTCACCAGCGCTTGGTAAACAAAAGCGGCAACATCAGCACGAGTTGCATTTTCATTCGGGTTAAGTTGGGCTAGCGTTGGATAGTTCACAACCAACTTTTTCTGAGTCGCGCCAGCGATCGCGGTTCGGGCATAATCAGGAATCTGCGCCGCATCACGATAAACTGACAACACACTTGTAGTATCAGATCGTAAATTTAGACCACTAGCCAGAGAAACTAAGACCTGGACCCTGGGAATCCGTTCCTCCGCGCGAAAAGTGCGATCGGGATATCCAGACAGAAAAGTGCCTCTATAAGCAGTTTGAATCACCTGATACGCCCAATAATCACGGCGGACATCCACAAAATCACTAGCAGGTTTTTGAGGCGTTGGAGAAAACGCTTTCGCAATAATTGCCGCAAACTGGGCGCGAGTCACAGGATCATTCGGGCGGAAATTGCCATCAGGAAAACCAGCAATTGCCCCCTGACCCGCCAATGCTTGAATATAAGCTTGTGCCCAATGACCTTGGACATCAGCAAATGTCCCCACCGCCGCCACAAAATCTACACGACCAATAATCCGTTTTTGGTCGATATCATTACCAACCGCCACGATCGTACCAGTGCGAGTTGTATTGTAGACATCAGCCGTACCGTTACTACGAATGCGGTTTTGTCCCTGACTGTCGGCAGTACCTAAATTCGGTTTCGCATCCCCAGTCGCCACAACACCACTACGCTTGTTATTTTCGATCACATTTTTCCGAATCACCGGCGCCGACGTACCACTGGCAATAATCCCATCATCATTTTGAACAATGCGATTATCCGTAATCAAAGGCGAAGCACTTTCCGTAAGCGCAATACCTGTCCCCGTTTCCTGAATCAGATTATTGCGAATCTCCCCAGTAGACTGACGAGCGACAGAAATCCCATTCCCAGCATTTTTCGTGAAAACATTATCTTCAATCTTGGGGTTGCCCGTACCCGTAACAAAAACCCCCTCACGATTGCTGTTAGAAAACGTATTATTCCTGAGCGTCGCATTCGTCGATTCGATCCATACTCCCGTCCCACGGGTATTCGGGTTAGTAATCGTAATCCCGTCAATTTCGCTGTTTTTTGCCGCGAGAATCGTAACATTCTGACCCGCCGCAGTCGGACTCAAGTAAGAACCGCCACCAATAATCCCCATCCTCTGCCCTTTGGTAGATGACTCACCCCGTAGAATCACCCCTTCCTTGACAACAAGGGGAAAAACCTCACCTGTTTGGCTCGTATAACTCCCAGGAGCCAACTGAACCACTGTACCCGACGCTGCCTGCTGGAGGGCGTAGGTAATCGTGCGATAAGGAGCCGCTTCACTCGTCCCAGCACCCGCCGCATCTGTGCCAGTGCTGGGATTAACGTAAATAGTGCTAGCACCAACAGGTGTTTGTGCCAGGTATCGGACTGAAGGTATTGACCATGCCGGAAAAGTGACAGCGCCACTACCCAAAAGCAAAATGACGCTTAGGAAAGATGCTCGAAGCGATACTCTACTTGTAGTTTGTTTGATAGAATTCACACCTAATTGAAAAAAAAGGACTGAATTAAAAATCTCAAAAGTGCAAAAAACCTAACTCAATTCAAGCTTTTCGGAACCAGGTTGCTGCTGAAAAACGATAACTTCCGTTGACAAGACAGGACAACTAACCAACGGCTTTGTAGAATAAACCTCTTGTATCAATCTCTTGAAACCAATAGATACATCCGTGTTTATCTCTTGTTTATCTGTGGTTCAAATCTTAAAAAATGATATCTACAAGAGGTCTAAAAAAAGTCACTAATCTTCAGCAAAAATATAGCGGTATAACTCACTAGGGTCAGGTTCAGGACTCGACTCCGCAAATTTCACCGCATCATCAATTACATCTTGGATTTTACGCTCGATCGCTTTCAGTTCATCTTGGTCTACCAAGTTTTGCTCTGTGAGATAAGCGGCAAGCTTTTTAATTGGATCGCGAGCAAACCAAAATTCCTTCTCTTCCTTAGAACGAAGCTCATCCGGATCAGCCAGAGAGTGACCCCGGAAGCGGTAGGTAAGCGCTTCGATTAAAGTTGGACCTTCTCCGGCACGGGCACGAGCGATCGCTTCTTGCGCCACTGCCCTGACTGCCAGAACATCCATTCCATCCACTTCCACACCCGCCATACCGAATACACTGGCTTTTTTGTAAATTTCCGGTTGAGAAGTCGCCCGTTCGTGAGCCATGCCAATTGCCCACTTATTATTTTCGACAACAAACAAAATCGGCAGTTTCCAGAGGGCTGCCATATTCAAGCATTCAAAAAACTGACCATTATTACAAGCACCATCACCAAAAAAGCAAGCGGTAACTTGATCAGCACTCGTATCACCTAACGCCTCTCGCCGATACTTACTAGCAAACGCCGTACCCGTCGCTACAGGAATGCCCTCAGCAATAAACGCATAACCGCCCAGCAGACGGTGTTGAGCAGAGAACATATGCATCGAACCGCCACGTCCCTTACTACAACCCGTTTCCTTGCCATACAACTCGGACATTACTTCCCGCGCAGGCACTCCCGCACTTAAAGCATGAACGTGGTCGCGATAGGTGCTGCCAACATAGTCTTCGTCTCGACGCATCGCCCTGATCACGCCTGTTGACACCGCTTCTTGACCGTTGTAGAGGTGGACAAAACCAAACATCTTGCCCCGGTAGTACATCTCGGCACACTTGTCCTCAAAAAACCGACCGAGAATCATGTCCTCGTACAAGAGCAAGCCTTCTTCTTTGGTGATTTGGCTTTGATCAACTTTAAAATCCGGTAAAATTCGTTCCTGAACCATGAGTTTGTAGTATCCTTGCAGCAATACTAAGATAAATTTTCTCTCGACACTTGTTCTACCTTTTTCGTAAAGCTAGAGTAAGGTTGAGTCAAGCTAGCTTGAGTTAAAGTAACATTATTGGTTTAAAATCAATCTGTCTCATGCAATGGGATAATCTGTAGGCGTTGCTAAAATTACTAACATATTAAAGGCAACTCTACCCAAGCGGTCCCTTGCGCTGAACTTGATACCGTAAAGACTACGGTTCAATAGTTACAGCCTGTTTATTGAGAACGCTATTGGCTAATATAAGTTAAATTTCAGTTGCTCTCAGCTTAAGGGAAGTAAGCCTGTGCGAATTCCGCTCGATTACTACCGAATATTAGGATTACCGATTCAGGCTACTGCTGAACAGCGAAGCCAAGCGTATCGTGATCGCACTTTGCAATTGCCCCGACGGGAGTATAGCGAAGCGGCGATCAAATCGCGTAAACAACTCCTTGATGAAGCCTACGCTGTTCTATCAGACCCGGAACAGTGTGCGGCATACGATGCGAGCTTCCTTGCCAAAACCTACTTGGAGGAGCGAGAGCCGTCCCTAAGCTTGGGTACGACGGGAAACGATAAAAGCGATACACCCATCGAACCCCACACCCCCAGCATCGAAATCAAAAATGAGCAATTTATTGGCGCATTACTGATTCTGCAAGAACTTGGGGAATACGAACTCGTCCTGAAACTAGGGCAACCGTATTTAGGAACCAGGGACAGCATCAGTTTAGACAAAGGACTGCTCGGAGACCCGCAACTCGTTCGACCAGACATTGTTTTAACCCTAGCGCTTGGCTGCTTAGAACTCGGTCGCGAGCAATGGCAGCAAGCTCAGTATGAAAATGCCGCGTCTTCCCTGGAAGTCGGTCAAGAATTACTGCTGCGAGAGGGCTTATTTCCAGCCGTTCGAGGAGAAATCCAGGCAGACCTCTACAAGCTTCGTCCCTACCGCATCCTAGAATTATTAGCACTCCCTGAAGAAAATATTGGCGAACGGCGCAACGGCTTGCGGCTATTGCAAGAAATGCTCCAAGAACGCATGGGCATTGATGGCACCGCCGATGACCAATCTGGCTTAAGTATTGATGATTTTCTCCGCTTTATTCAGCAGTTGCGTGGCTATCTAACTGCCGCCGAACAGCAAACGCTATTTGAAGCGGAAGCGCGACGCCCCTCAGCCGTTGCCACTTATTTGGCGGTATATGCCCTACTCGCACGAGGCTTTGCCGGGCGGCAGCCAGCATTGATTGCCCGTGCCAAGCAGATGTTGATGCGCTTAGGTAGGCGTCAGGATGTCCATCTCGAACAAGCCGTTTGTGCCTTACTGTTGGGTCAAACCGAAGAAGCTAGTAAAGCCTTGGAACTGAGCCAAGAGTACGAACCCCTTGCTTTTATTCGTGAACATTCTCAGGGCGCACCGGACTTATTACCTGGCTTGTGCCTTTATGGCGAACGCTGGCTGCAAAAGTCAGTATTTCCTCACTTCCGCGACTTGCGTGACCAGAAAGCCTCGTTGAAAGAATACTTTGCCGATGAGCAGGTACAGGCGTATTTGGAAAATATGCCAGAGTCGTCTGGAGATGGTACCAACGAGTGGACAGTTGTACAAGCCCAAGAAACCCCCTACGCCACCGCTACGTCTTCCAGAGGCACAAAAGAGCCAGTGACGTTTCGGCGGGAAGCCAGCCCAAACTTGTCAGGTAACGGGCAACAGGGAGGGGATTCAGTGCTGTACCGTCCTACGGGAGGAGCCGTAGTGGGTGGGTCACAGTGGATAACTGAACGAGAGCCAGCAACTGCCGCAACCAGTCGGACAGCAACCCTTGGCGTAACGACGGAGCGCTCGTCGGAATCCAATGTTTCAACTTTACCGATCGCCCAACGGGGAACGCGATCGCGTTTACGCCAGCCTGGTTCCTCAGAACAAAACGGGTTTCCCGAACAAACCGCGCTCGTAGATGATTCTGCCATTACAGGCTTATCTCGCGATCCGGGCAAGTCATCGCGACGTCAACGTCAGCCAAAAGGCGGCTCAGAACCCTTAGCAACTCAGTTGCAGGAAACAGATCAACCAAACTCATCCGGTGCAGGAGATAGCTTGAAGCGTCTTGCTCCTGGTCGATCGTCCCGTTCCTTAGACAAGTCTAAGTCTTCAAATAAAGTTAGACGATTGGTTTTCCTGGCGATTGCCAGTGTTGTCGGAGTGGCAGTCTTGGGATTCCTCTTGATTACAACCCTTAGTTGGCTCCAGAAAACCCTACAAGGCTCCTCACCCGCCCTAGAGGGAGAGCAACCGCTTGTGCAGCTAGCCCAACCTCCTGTACCAATTCCCGAAGCTGGCAGTCAGATCATGGCTCCAGAAGGTCCTTTAACAGAGGAAACGGCTCAACAAGTGATCCAATCGTGGCTCTCTACTAAGTCCTTGGCTCTTGGTTCTGAACATCAAATCGCTCAACTCAAAACAATCTTAACGGAGCCAGCCTTGTCTTCTTGGCAGCAACGTGCCCAAACAGCGAGGAAAGATAACTCCCACTGGCAGTACAAGCATTCAGTTAAAGTCAATTCCGTTGAGACAAACGCGGCTAATCCAGATCAAGCGAGAATAGACGCCGCCGTGAATGAAGTGGCACAGTTCTATCAAGGCAACCAACTTAATCAAGGCGCTTCTTATAACGAAAATCTGCGAGTTCGGTATGAATTGGTACGTAAAGAAAACCGTTGGTTAATCAAAGATATGACGGTTGTGAAATAACTAATTGCCCTCAATCTCACGGCTTAATCAGAAATTGCTTGGACTTGTGATACTGGGCAATGAGGCGTGATCGCATCTTCGTCCTATAACTGATCATCCAAGCTAAAGGTAAACCTGTCATCAAAACAGCGTAGATCACAAAAAAGAATCCCAGCTTGAAGCCAAGACCTAAACTAATACCTACGGCTGATATCAAAAGTAGCATCGCCAAAGCCAATCTTGTGCCGAATTCTGTTTGCAGATACTGCCACAGCGAAGCCCCTGGAACATTTATATTCTTTTCTTATCCTTCGCTC
>CADCTM010000941.1 GCA_902805485.1 uncultured Coleofasciculus sp.
AAACATTACTTTGAATGGCAGCCACTTAAGCGGTATTAACCTCAGCGGGGCCGAACTCAGCGGTGTAGACTTGAGCCGCAAACTTTTAACTGGAATCAATATGGCAGAGGCATTGTTGAACGAAGCCAACTTAAGCGGTGCTTATCTGATGGAAGCTAACTTGAGCGGAGCAAACCTCAGCAGTGCTAATGTCAGTAGTGCAAGCTTAAATAGTCTTAACCTCAAAGGTTGCAATCTGAGCAATGCTAATGTCAGTGGGACAACGCTTAACCAAGCTGATTTAAGCGAGACTAACCTAAGTAATGCCAATGTTAGTGGCTCAAATTTGAATAATATTGACTTGAGAAATTCCAACTTAACCAACGCCGATGTGAGTGGCGCAAGTTTGGAGAGTATCGATTTTAGCGGTGCTGATTTGAGCTATGCCAAACTAATGTCTGCTAATCTGAGTAATGCCAACTTAAGAAGTGCTAATCTTACTAGTGCTGACCTACGCGGCACGAAACTAACACAGATTGACTTGAGCGAGACGAATGTAGAAAGTACTCAATTTGGCGGCAATGAAGGAGTTTCTGAGCAAATGAAGCAAGACTTAATTCAACGTGGGGCAATTTTTGAAGATTAAATTAGCATTTCTTGGAGCGCTGTTAATCTTTAATAATTAGTAGTTACTTATAAAAGTTCTCGCTCACTATTAACAATTAATCTAAACTACTGATTTCTACTTTGGCAATGCGAAAACCTCATCCAGAACTGCAAACAGAGATTCAGCGAGTTATCGACGCAGGTACAGATAACTTTATCGAACTGGCGAAGGTTCTAGGTAAAAACCCGCTTGAGGACTTTGCTTGTGTCAATTTGAGTGGTATAAATTTCCATCGGGCAAATCTGAAAGGGGCAGATTTACATGGGGCAAATCTTAGTCGCACGGATCTTGGTGTTGCTGACCTAAATGATGCAAACTTGAGTGAGGCTAACCTCCATCGTGCGGACTTGACTTATGCTGGATTGGCTCGTGCTAATTTGAGCGGTGCTAATTTAAGTAGTGCGGTTTTAATTAATGCCAATCTCCGCGATGCCAATTTGCGCGGCGCTAACCTCACGGGTGCAGATTTGCGGACAATGTTACCCCGTGCCAACTTGAGTGGGGCAAACCTCAGCAATGCCAATTTGTGTAGTGCTTATCTCCCGAATGCCAACTTAAGCGGTGCCGACTTGAGAGGGGCAAATTTGCAACAATCCGATTTAACAGGTGTTAATCTCAGTAACGCAAATCTGCAAGGTGCTGACCTCAAGCAGGTCGATTTAGCAAGCGTCAATGTGGAAAATGCTAGATTTAGCATTTCAAGGATTTCTCAGGACAGGAAGCTTGATTTAGCAAGACGTGGGGCAATTTTTGAGGATGACACCTAATTGCTCTAACCCTCCTGAACTAACTGCTCGATCGCATTTGCCTCGGTTGGCAACCCTGCCGTTAGCACTTCCCGACTATCCACAGTTACCAAAACATCATCCTCAATCCGAATTCCCCGAACATCGGCAAACTGCGCCAAACGCTCCCAATTTACAACATCTTGATACTTGGAGCGTAACGCCGGGTCTTGCAAAATTGCCGGCACTTGATAAAAACCCGGTTCAATCGTTACCAACATTCCCTGCTGTAACGGTCGATTCAATCGCAGGTAACATAAACCAAAGCGATCGCTTCTAACTCTCCCCTCCTCATAACCCGCCAAATCCCCCAAATCTTCCATATCGTGGACATCCAAACCCAATAAATGCCCAACTCCGTGAGGAAAAAATAATGCCTGGGCGTCCCTTTCCACCAAATCTGACACCCGTCCCCGCAAAATCCCCAAATCAACCAACCCCTGGGCAATTACCGACGCCGCCAAACAATGGATATCCAGATATTCAACACCAGGGCGAATTTTATCAATACAAGCATCATGCGCTGCCAAGACAACATCATAAACATCGCGCTGCGTCGGGGAAAACTTGCCCGTAACAGGCCAAGTGCGCGTGACATCAGATGCCCATCCCAACGACGTTTCCGCCCCAACATCCGCCAGCAATAACTCTCCTGGTTGCAGGGGATGATGATACTCTTCGTTGTGCAAAACTTCACCATGAACGGTGACAATACTCGGATAAGCAAAGGTCATATTCTGGGCAACAATTGTCCCCTCCATTGCCCCCCGCACCACTGCTTCAATCTTCGCGCCTAGTGTTGCTGCCATTCCTGCTTTATGGGCGGCGACAGTCACCCCAGCGGCTTTTTTTAACTCGGATATTGCTGACTCGTCGTGGCACAGTCGCAGAGAAATAATCGCTTGCACTAACTCCCGATCAATGCCTTCTGAAGCCTTAGCTGGTGCTACCGTTCGATTGAGGATCTGTGTTTGTTGGGAACGAGTCACCCCATCTTGGACAGCAATAGTCGCTGCACCTGTTGCCCGTGATTGTAGTTCCGACAAAGGAAATGCCGCCGACGCACCAATTCGTTGGGCGATTTCCGAACCTTTGGGCATCTCTCCATGCCAAAGGGAACTGCTAGGAGGTGCGTCATCGATAAATAGTTCTAGTGATGCGCCATTGAGGAGAATTGCCGCATTTTCTAATGGTAAACCGGCAAAATACAGGAAGTGGCTGCTTGCCCGGAAAGGGAAAGGATTTGCTGGGTAATTACGCGGACTGCGTTGCCCAGACCAGAGAATTACGGGAAAATCGATTAACTGAGCGAGGCGTTGACGCCGCTCGGATAGAGTTGTAGCAATCGCGTCAGGTTTGAGAATCTCCATAATCAGGAGGGTAACACAACACGCTTATTCTGGGTCATCATCTACCTGTGTGTCCTGATTTTCGGCTGGCTTTTGGTCAGATTTCTTTGACTTAGATTTGGTTGATTGATTTTCCGGGGATTTCTTGTCAGTTTTAACAGGTTTATCTTCCTTTTTTTGTTTGGTCGATTGAGGGCCAAACCTGACATTTCGGCAAGCCGTGAGGGTAACGCCGCTACTAGTTAGGAGTAATGCTAGAAGCGAAAAGTTAACCCAATTTGATGTTCTAAATTTTGCTCTCGACATCAGCTACCTTTGATTTGTGAGATTTATCGCTGATTACTTAGATACCAAAAATCCTGAAAGGTTTCCAAGTAACTAGTGCTGTAACAGATTTAACGGATAGTGATAACGACCTAATGCAAGCATCTGAGTTAAAGGTTGTGACTAATAACTAATAACTAAATCGCTTGTTGTGTCCTCAAAGATTGCGCCGCGTCGGATCAAAACCCGTTTCGTTTCCTCAGAAATTCCCTGATTCCTGGCAAATTGGGCATTTTCAACATTTGCTCCCCTTAAATCGGCATCACTTAGGTTCGCGCCAATTAAACTTGCACCACCTAGTTCAGCAATGCTCAGGTTGGCGCGGATGAGGTTGGCGCTGCACAAATTGGCAAGATACAAGTTAGCAAGGCTGAGGTCGGCAAGGCTGAGGTCTGCACCGCTCAAGTCTGCACCACTGAGGTTCGTACGAATTAGGTCAGCGCCGCTCAAGTTGGCACGGATCAAGTTAACCCCACTCAAATTGGCGCGGATCAGGGTGACGCCTGCCAGGTCAGCAATGCTTAAATTTGCTCCTTTGAGGTTGGCTCCCCGCAGTTTTGCACTAGTGAGTTTGGCATCACTCAGGTCAGCTTCGCTCAGATCAGCGCCCCCCAAATCAGCTCCCCTCAGGTCAGCACCGCCCATGTAGGCGCGAATCAATTGGGTACCTTTGAGATTAGCCCCTCTCAAGTCAGCACGACCAATATTTGCCGCTCTCAGTTTTGCCTCACTCAAGTCGGCAGCGTATAGTTTGCTATCCCGGATGTCAGCGCCTCTGAGGTCTGCACGGTTCAGATCGGCACTGCCTAAATCAGCATGGCTCAGGTTGGCATCACTCAAGTTGGCACTGCTCAAAAGAGTATGCTGGAGGTCGGCATCCTGGAGGTTTGCACCCCGAAGATTCGCACTTCTGAGGTCAGCGCCTCTGAGGTTAGCATGGCTCAGGTTAGCGCCTCTAAGATCAGCGCCTCTGAGGTTGGCATTACTCAGGTCGGCACTTTTGAGGTCAGTGCCACTGAGGTTGGCTTCGATCAAGTCCGTACCACTCAAACTAGTATGGCTCAGGTCTGCTTCCGCGAAATCTTCAGCGAGAGTTAAACCAGCAATTGCCGCCAACTGTTCGAGATTATCAGTTTGAGCGGCTAAAACTTGTTGGATCAGGACTTGCAGATCCAATCGTGATTTGTCATCAGTCATAGTGCAACACTGCTTTGCTGAGATAGGGCTTAAATTTGGGTTCCAATAACCGCTGGACAATCAATCTGTCTAAGATTGCCCTTTTATTGCGACTAATGTCTGGCGGCCACAACCCCTCAGCATCAGTCAGATAAACATCTTGCTTGGAAACTTCAAAAGTGGCTTCGACACGACAAGGGAAAGCGGTTACGTTTAAGGTTGCCAGCTTTGTTTTGTGTAAGGAACCTCTTAAAACCAGTTCACCCATTTCTTCTTCAAAAACCCAGGCAGGATTTTCTTCAGACACTTTTGTCGTTATATGACAAATGCTAGCCGGACGTTGCTCTGTATTAATGCTTGCTTGATCTCTCGTTGGACTTCCATTTAAAGCAGAATTGAAGGCACGAGTCCGAAGCTCGATAATTCTTTTGTCAAGATTGGCTGGTTCTTGCTTTTGCTCGGGAAGGGAAAGTTCCATGGAGCCAGCTAAGTTGCGGAATTCA
Source organism: uncultured Coleofasciculus sp. (assembly GCA_902805485.1). Taxonomy (GTDB): domain Bacteria; phylum Cyanobacteriota; class Cyanobacteriia; order Cyanobacteriales; family Coleofasciculaceae; genus CADCTM01. The sequence goes on from CADCTM010000941.1 coordinate 4,784, forward strand.
TAAGGAATTTCACTGTTTTCTAGCTTTAACCTCAGTTCACCGCCTTTTAGACCGAACTTAATCCGACCTCCTTTGAGCGATACCCACTGTTCATCAAAGTTAATGGTCAAATGCAACTCAATTTGCTGCGTTTGGGTTGAGGCTTGCCAAACGTCAAAATACTCAAGGCTATCTGACTGAACTGGAATTCCTTCCAACTTCATATACAAGCAATCTGGGCATTTGTTCTCAGGCTCCGGCTGAGGCTTTTTGGGAGAGGAGGGTTGCATTGCCAACCTGGGATCAGTGGTAGAAGCTGTTACCTATAAAGGTACATGACACCTAATCGGTTTGTTAAAGGTAATGCTTAAGCTTTACAAACGAAATTACTGCATCGGATTTGAGGGAGTGTAATCTTCCCTCATGCTGTCAGGCATCGATGGGTGAAGGGGCGCGACAGCATGTTGATTCAGTTCGCTTAAATCCTCAAAAATTGCTCGACGCCTGCTCCAATCCCGTTTTGTTTCCTCAGAAATTCCCGAATTTCTCCCAAAGCGTGCTTTCTTGAGACTCGCACCTCGCAAATTAGCATCACTGAGATTGACTTCGTAGAGGAGAGTACCCCGGAGATTAGCACCACTCAGGTTCGCTTCGCTCAAGTCGGCTCCACTCAGGTTGGCGCCACTCAGGTCGGCAATGCTAAGATCTGCACCAATCAAATCTGCACCGCCTAAGTTCGCCGCTCTCAAATCGGCACAAATCAAATCTGCAAGGCATAAGTTACAACGAATCAAATTTGCCTGACTCAGGTCAGCGCGAATCAGGTTAACACCGCTCAAATTCGCGCCATTCAAGCTGGCTCCCCTTAGGTTAGCTCCTCCCAAATTCGCGCCTCCCAGGTTAACCCAGCTCAAATCGGCTCCTCCGAGGTTGGCTCCCCTTAAGTCGGCGTTACTCAGATCCGCACGAAGCAATATTGCACAAATTAAACTAGAAAGTCTCAGGTTAGCCTGACTCAGGTTAGCCTCGCTCAGGTCTGCTCCATTCAAGTTAGCTCTTTGCAGGATGGCATTACTTAAGTTGGCATTACTTAAGTTGGCATGACTAAGAATTGCGCCTCTAATGTTGGCATAGCTCAAATTTGCATGGCTCAGATTTGCACCTTTTAGGACAATACCCCTGAGTTCGGTACTTTTAAGATCTGCTCCCACAAGATCTTCAACAGGATTTAGACCTGCAATTTTCACAAGTTCTGACAAATTATCAGTTTGTGCTTCGATCAGAGATTGAATTAAAAATTTTAGTTCTTGTGATCCTTTGTTAATCCTATTATTCATAGTTTAGCTTTGATTTAATTGA
>CADCTM010000942.1 GCA_902805485.1 uncultured Coleofasciculus sp.
TTTTCTAATCTAGACGCTCGTTCCCTTGTCTTCTGGAGAAGGAGAGACGCTCACACTCAAATTACATAATAGACTCTCTTGATCGAGGTCTATTAAAACAATTCATCTACCTATATCTCTTGTCCATCTTTTGTTTCATCGAAATTTTGATCTTTGCAAAAAGTAAGTATGAATAGTAATCAAACTGATTTTCTACAAGGGTATATTCTTTTGGTTGATGATACGCCCGATAATCTACGTATTTTATCGAAAATCCTGACGGGACAAGGGTACGAGGTTGGCAAAGCTTTGAATGGAAAAATGGCTTTGAGAGCAATCCAAACGGCTCACCCCTCACTAATTTTACTGGATATTAATATGCCACATATGGATGGTTATGAGGTTTGCAAATGCCTGAAGGAGGATGCTCAAACCCGCCAGATTCCAGTAATTTTCATCAGCGCTTTGGATGATGTTTGGGATAAGGTTAAAGCGTTTAAAGCCGGTGGATCAGACTATATTACCAAGCCGTTTCAAGGTGAGGAGGTTCTGGCTCGTGTCGAGAATCAATTGAAAATTCAGGCGTTACAAAAGGCGTTGTGGAGAGAACAGCAAAAGTCAGAAAAATTATTACTAAATATTTTACCTGGAGCGATTGTTCAGGAGTTAAAAGAAAATCACTGTTCAAAGCCTATGCAATATGATGAAGCGACGTTTTTATTTGCGGATATCGCTAAATTTACTCCAAGTTCAAGCTCGATGCCTCCAGCCGATGTTGTGGAATTATTAAATCAGGTGTTTTCGGCTTTTGATGAGCTAGTTTCAAAGCACGGGGTTGAGAAAATTAGAACAATTGGGGATTCTTATTTTGTGGGAGCGGGACTGCCTAGAATAAGAAAAGATCATGCTGAAGCGATTGCTGATACGGCACTGGGTATGCAAAAAGCGATCGCTCGTTTCCAATGGCCGAATGGGGAACCTCTGAAGCTACGTGTAGGCATTAATACTGGAGGACCTGTGGTAGCTGCGGTGATTGGTACTAGGAAGTTTGCTTATGATGTGTGGGGAGATGCGGTTAATCTTGCTTCTCGCATGGAGTCTCACTCGAAACCTGGAAGAATTCAAGTAACGGCGGCGACTTATGAAGCTCTGAAGGATAAGTACGAGTTTGAGGAGCGGGGAGCGATTGAGGTTAAGGGTAAGGGGGAGATGATCACTTATTGGTTATGCGATGTCGGGGCAAATCATACTTTCAATCTAAGAGCAAGGCTGGGACAAAAAAGACGGTAGAGAAGCCACTATTGCCTCTCTACCGTTAATCTAAACCAATCCTTATTGGTTAAAGAAATAGACTACTCAGCCGCTTGCGGTAATAACTCTCGCTTCTCGCCAGGTCGAACCACGACATTCTTGCTTTCATCTACATCAATCACTGCCGTATCACCGTCCTTGATACTCCCACTCAAAATCTGCTCTGCCAGCACATCTTCCAGCAGGCGCATAATCGCTCGACGTAGTGGTCTTGCCCCATAACTAGGGTTATACCCCTCCTCAACCAACCGCTCCTTAAACTTATCCGTCACCTCCAACGTAATTCCCTGCTCAGTCAGGCGTCCAAACACCTCGTTGAGCATGATGTCGGCAATCTCCTTCACCTCGCCCTTATTCAACTGCCGGAAGACAATAATCTCATCCAAGCGGTTCAAGAATTCAGGACGGAAGTACTGCTTCAACTCCTCATTTACTAAGCTGCGAATCCGGTTATACTGCGAGTCCGTTTGGTTCTCACTAAACTCAAAGCCAATACCGCCGCCGCCTTTCTCAATCACCTTAGAACCGATGTTCGAGGTCATAATCAAGAGCGTATTCTTAAAGTCCACTGTCCGACCCTTGGCGTCTGTTAAGCGCCCGTCTTCCAGGATTTGCAGCAGCATATTAAAGACATCTGGGTGTGCCTTCTCAATTTCATCAAACAGCACCACCGTATAAGGGCGACGTCGTACTGCTTCCGTTAACTGTCCGCCCTCGTTATAACCGACATATCCCGGTGGCGAACCAATCAACTTACTCACCGTATGCCGTTCCATATACTCCGACATATCCAGACGAATCATCGCCTCTTCCGCACCGAAGAAATAAGATGCCAGCGACTTCGCCAACTCAGTCTTACCTACCCCCGTCGGGCCAGAGAAAATAAACGATGCGATCGGACGATTCGGATTCTTCAAACCCACCCGTGCCCGTCGAATTGCCTTAGAAACCGCCGTCACCGCGTCTTCCTGACCAATCAGGCGCTGATGCAGCGTATCTTCCATATGCAACAGCTTCTCCGACTCAGATTCGGTGAGTTTATTCACCGGCACACCTGTCCAAGAAGCAACAATCTGAGCAATATCCTCCTCATCCACCACTGGGGATGCATCATCATTGCCCGTAGAATCCTTCTTCGAGGAAGCGATCGCTCTAATCTCCCCCTTAATCTCCATTTCCCGGTCGCGCAGTACGCCTGCCTTATCAAAGTCCTGGCTCCGAACCGCGTCATCCTTATCCTTCAGAACCTGACGCAATTCCTTGTCCAACTCCTTCGCTGCTGGGGGCAGTTGGGAATTAATCAAGCGAACTCTAGAACCCGCTTCATCCACCAAATCAATCGCCTTATCGGGCAGATAACGGTCGGAAATATAGCGATCGCTCAACTTTGCCGCTGCAACTAAAGCCTCATCCAAAATCTTCAACTTATGGTGCTGCTCATAACGTTCCCGCAAGCCATACAAAATCTCAATTGTCTCATCCACCGTCGGCTCACCCACCATCACTGGTTGAAACCGACGCTCTAAGGCTGCATCCCGTTCAATATGCTTACGGTACTCATCCAAAGTTGTCGCGCCGATACATTGCAACTCGCCCCGTGCCAAAGCCGGTTTAAGGATATTTGCCGCATCGATCGCACCTTCGGCTGCACCCGCACCGATCAGCGTATGTACTTCATCAATTACTAGGATTACGTTCCCCGCAGAGCGGATTTCATCCATGATTTTCTTCAAGCGTTCTTCAAACTCACCCCGGTACTTTGTCCCTGCCACCAGCAAGCCGATATCCAGAGTGACAACGCGCTTATCTTCCAGGATGTCCGGGATATCATTATTAGCAATCCGTTGTGCCAAACCTTCAGCGATCGCTGTTTTCCCGACACCTGGTTCCCCAATCAACACTGGATTATTCTTGGTGCGGCGTCCGAGAATCTGAATTACCCGTTCAATTTCCTTCGCCCGTCCCACCACTGGGTCAAGCTTCCCTTCGGAGGCCATCACCGTCAGGTTCGAGCCAAATTCATCCAACGTCGGCGTCTTCGTCCGACCAGAACTTGCACCAGTTGTGACTTCCTGCGTTTCACCAAGCATCCGGATCACCTGAGTCCGCACCTTTGTCAGGTCAACACCCAAGTTTTCCAAAACCCGCGCGGCTACACCTTCCCCTTCCCGAATCAATCCCAAGAGCAGATGTTCCGTACCGATGTAATTGTGACCCAACTGCCGTGCTTCTTCTAGGGAAAGCTCCAGCACCCGTTTTGCTCTGGGAGTAAAGGGAATTTCCACCGCGACGAAACCAGAGCCACGGCCAATGATTTTCTCAACTTCTATGCGGGCATCTTTGAGATTAACACCCATAGACTTGAGGACTTTGGCAGCGACGCCAGTACCTTCACCGATTAAACCCAGGAGGATTTGTTCTGTACCGACAAAGTTGTGCCCCAGGCGACGCGCCTCTTCCTGGGCCAGCATGATTACTTTAATTGCCTTTTCTGTAAAGCGTTCAAACATGGCGTTTTTCCATCACCTGTTGCAGTGCCCGTGTACGCTGATTTTAGCATAGGGTATTTCGCCGAATGTCTATCTAAAGATATCCGGCACAACCATTTTGGTTTGGATTTCCCTACTTGCCACGTGGGGATCATCGGAGTAGGACGCCTGTTCTCTACGCTGTCGTTGGCAACGGGGAAACAGCTTGTCTTGGCTTGTCCGGGAGAATTTGAGCCTTTTAAACGTTAGGCAACTGCCATCCCCAAACGGCTTGGGACTGCTCTATTTGCCGATAACAGTTAGTGAGGGTTTCCTCAAATTCCAGCGTTTGTAGACCACTGCGCCAAAGAATTAGGGCATCTTCACCCGTATCTTTGTAATAACGTCGCCGTCGCCCAGCTTCTTGGAAGCCAAACTTTTGGTAAAGAGACAGTGCCGCTTGATTCGATGGCTTCACCTCCAGAGTTGCCCTCTCTAAATTACGTTTTCTAGCATCCCGTAGCAAAGCATACAGCAGTAATTGACCTAACCTCTGATGTCGATAGTCCGGATGCACCGCAAGAATTGTAATATGCGCCTCCTCCAAAATTGACCAAAAACAACCTAAACCTAAAATGGAAGTTTCAGAGGTCGGGGCAAGTGGAATATTTGCATAATGTGAGTTTTGAGTTAGAGCTTCAGATGACCGACTCGGAAATCCGGAATCTTTAGAAGCGCATCTGGCTTCTAAAACCAGCAATTGACTACACTGGCTCTCTAACTCTCGCTCGTAACCCGACCGCGTCCAAAGTCCGCCAAAACATAGCTGGTCTAGTTGCACGACGGCATCCAGCTTATCTGTAGTTAACGGATGGAGTTCTAAGAAAGTCACAGCCCTCAATTGTACACTGATTAACGAGGCGCAAGTTCCGCATTTTCATCCAACCTCTTGTGCGACCCTTTTCATTGGGTTTGCACTGCGACGAAGAGAGCAACTGCCCGTCCCTTGCCAACTAAGAACAATAATTACATTATGCTATCGACTGACCAGGCTCATTTTCAAAATTCTGGACATCAGTATCTACCGTCACCCACCGATGCTTTCTCGGAACGCTCACCCAATCAGGAATTGCTTCCTCTCACCGCAAAAGTTAACAGCCGCGACTGCCTAGAAATTGGTGGATGTGATGTTACGACGTTGGTAGAACAATTTGGTTCCCCGCTTTACATCTTGGACGAGGTGACGCTACGCACAGCTTGCCGTCAGTATCGGGAAGCCTTCGCTCAGTACTACAACGGAGAATCATTAGTGCTTTATGCTTCAAAAGCGTGGAGTTGCATGGCAGTATGTGCGATCGTTTCATCTGAAGGATTAGGGATAGATGTAGTTTCCGGTGGGGAACTCTACACCGCATTACAAGCAGGCGTCAGTGGTGATAAACTCTATTTCCACGGCAATAACAAATCTCGTGCAGAACTCCAGTTAGCGATCGCTAATAGCTGCACGATTATGGTGGATAACTGGCTAGAGTTAAACACCTTAGTAGAGATAGCCGACTCGGCGCATCCAGTCCGGATAATGCTACGGCTAACACCAGGAATCGAGTGCCATACCCATGAGTACATTCGCACCGGACACCTAGATAGCAAATTTGGCTTTGATCCCAATGCCTTAGACGAAGTTTTTGCTATGGTGAGCCAACACAAAAACTTGAACTGTGTCGGGTTACACGCTCATATCGGTTCACAGATCTTTGAAAGTCAGCCCCACAAAGACTTAGCGGGAGTTTTAGTCGATTGTCTGAGTAAAGCCGCCCGTTACGATTTGTCAATTCAAGAACTGAATGTTGGGGGGGGATTAGGGATACGTTATACCGAGTCAGATGATCCCCCAAGTATAGATGCCTGGGTGAAAGGAGTATGTATTGCCCTCACCGCTGCTTGCGAGCAACAGAATATACCATTACCAAAGCTGCTATCAGAACCAGGGCGGAGTCTTATTGGTTCAGCTTGCGTCACCGCCTATACAATCGGAAGCCAAAAAGTCATACCAGGAGTGCGGACTTACCTAGCAATAGATGGGGGAATGTCTGACAATCCGCGTCCGATTACCTACCAGTCAGTATATCGCGCCGTCGTCGCCAACCGGATGTCGGCTCCGATGACAGAAACTGTGACAATCGCTGGGAAGCATTGCGAATCGGGAGATATTCTGATTAAAGAAGCCGCTTTGCCTCAAACTGAACCGGGAGATATATTCGTGGTGATGAGTACAGGTGCTTACAATTACAGCATGGCTTATAATTACAATCGGTTGCTCAAGCCTGCCGGTGT
>CADCTM010000943.1 GCA_902805485.1 uncultured Coleofasciculus sp.
AAGCTTGACTACTCAGCAAAAGTGGTTATATCAAATCGCCGTAGGAACGATAACAGGCTTATTAATTGCCCTAATTTATGGAACAACTACAGGTTTAATTGGTGCAAGTATTGGTGGGATAAGTTACGGAATAATTTTAGGACTTTCTCCAGAAGTTTACCCAATTTATCGCCTCAAGATATCCTGGGATTTTGCCAAAACTCAATTATTCAGTTCTATCTTAGAAGGCTTAGGATGGGGCATAATTTATGGACTAATTGATGCCCTAATTTGTGGATTAATTTGGGGGATAGAGGGGATAATTTTAGGAATGGCAGATTCGTTAGTTTGGGGATTAATTGAAGGCTTAATTTGGGGGCTATGCGTTCCAGAATTGAAGCCCTCAACAGTTAGTAATCAAGGAATTAAAGAATCCGCCGTCAATGCGGGAATTTTTACAATTATTGGTGGTATCGCCTGGGTAATACTTTATGCCGCAGTCATGTTAGCGATAAAAGAACCTTTAGAACCCCTCGATTTATTACTGGATGGGATTGGGAATGGCGTATTTTTCGGCATCTATGTTGGCGGTTTAGCTTGCCTGCAACACCTTATCTTGCGAGTGATTCTTAAGCAGAGTCGAGCTATCCCTTGGAACTATGCTAAATTCCTCGATTATGCTACTGAACTGGGATTTTTGGAACGAGAAGGGGGGCGATATCGATTCATTGATGACTCAATGCAGGAGTATTTCGCTCAGATGCCACCACATGAAGACAAGACTTAACTCGCCAATCATTCTTATAATTAACCCAAGCACTGACGCGCTCAGTGTGCAATCCATATACGCCTCTAGTTATTCGTCACTATGTCCTCACTCGCGTCGTCACAAGAACCGCAAAGCACCTCAACCCTAGAAGAAATCCGTGCCGCACGCTTGGAGAAAGTCGAACAGCTTAAAGCTTTGGGGATGAACCCCTACGCCTATCACTGGGAGTCTACCCACCACGCCGCACAACTCCAAGAAAAATTTGCTGACTTGCCTGCGGGTGAAGAAGCCGATTTTGAAGTAGCGATCGCAGGTCGGATTATGAGTCGTAGATTCTCCGGAAAATTGGCGTTTTTCGACGTGCAAGACGAAACTGGCACAATTCAACTCTACTTAGACAAGAAGCACCTCACTGAAGCAATGGCAGATGTGCCAGATGCCTTCAATACCATTAAAAAGCTGACCGATATCGGTGATATTATCGGCGCAAAAGGGACAATTAAGCGCACTAATAAAGGCGAACTCTCGGTCAATGTTCGCCGCTACACAGTCCTAACTAAAACGCTTTTACCCTTACCTGATAAGTGGCACGGACTGACTGATACAGAAAAGCGCTATCGCCAGCGTTATGTTGACCTCATTGTTAACCCGACTGTCCGAGAAACCTTCCGACGCCGTGCCAAAATCACCGCCGGAATTCGCCGCTATTTAGAAGACCAAGGTTTTCTCGAAATCGAAACGCCAGTCCTTCAAAGTGAAGCGGGGGGTGCAGATGCTCGTCCTTTCCTCACCTACCACAACACTTTGGAAATGGATTTGTATCTACGAATTGCCACAGAGTTACCCCTAAAACGGTTAATTGTCGGTGGGTTTGAAAAAGTGTTTGAACTAGGGCGAATCTTCCGCAATGAAGGAATTTCAACTCGCCACAATCCTGAATTTACTTCAGTTGAATTTTACCAAGCTTATGCCGATTATCAGGACTTGATGGAGTTGACGGAAAATCTGATTACCACCGTCGCTCAAGATGTTTTAGGGACACTGAAAATTACTTATCAAGGTGAGGCAATTGACCTCACTCCGCCTTGGCGTCGTGTGACGATGCATGAGTTGGTGCAGGAGAAAACTGGTTTAGATTTCAATCAATTCAAGACCCTTGAAGAGGCAAAAACTGCGGCTGAAAAAGTTGGGATTTATAACTTGGATAAATGTCAATCAATTGGAAAATTACTTAATGAATGTTTCGAGCAAAAATGTGAAGAAAGCTTGATTCAACCGACGTTTGTATTAGATTATCCCGTTGAAATTTCTCCCCTTTCCAAACCACATCGCGATAAACCCGGACTAGTTGAACGTTTTGAGTTATTTATCGTTGGACGTGAGACTGCTAATGCTTTTAGTGAGTTAACTGATCCTATCGACCAAAGAGAACGTCTGGAAGCACAAGCGGCGCGTAAGGCGGCGGGAGATTTGGAAGCGCAAGGGGTTGATGAAGACTTTATAACAGCGCTGGAGTACGGAATGCCACCGACTGCAGGCGAAGGTATTGGGATTGATCGCTTGGTGATGCTGTTAACGGATAGTGCGAGTATTCGGGATGTGATTGCTTTCCCATTACTCAAATCTAAAGATACTAAAGATAACGCGCCGGCATAGGTTGTTTGTCAATTTGGTAGATCTTAAATCCTCGCTTGATGTAATTATCTAAAGCGTAAGGACTATCCAAATTACAAGTGTGAACCCACAAGCGTTTTACACCATTATTCCAAGCTTGGGCAATGCCACAACTTAGTAAGTGCTTGCCCAATCCTTTTCCCATGTAACCTGGACATAAGCCAAAATAAACAATTTTGGTTGTTTCGTCAGATTGTGCCAGTTCAATATAGCCTGCGGGAATATCGTTTACGTACAAGACATTGACGCTGGTTCCTGGTATAGCGAGAAGTGTTTGAAGCTGATTATTGGAGAGGATTATGCGGTCTTTCCATTTCCACTGTTCGCCGACGGTACTGTATAAATAGCGATAAAATTCTACGTCTTGTGTTCCCATTTTCTTCAAGTTCAAGCCGCTAGTATCTTCCAAATAGGCGGGGTTGAATTGACTTTTATCGGTCATTTCAAGATAGGTTGTTATCAGAATATCGGGTATTGTATTGGTTATTTCAGGCATTTTTAAGATTTCGCTTCCGGTAGAATTGCCGGACTTCTTGCAATACGGATTTTAAATTTTTACCACAGATGCACGCAGATAAACTCAGATGAAGATTCTGTAGTTATCTGCGTACCCTACGGGAAGCGGTTCGCGTAATTCGTCTCAATGAGAACAAAGCGTCTAGACTCTGCGGTTTTTTCTCTTGAATGTGAAGTCTTCGGATTTAATTTGAGACTCTACAAATTTGGTTTTACCCAATCAAAAATCTCAAATTCCTGGGTCAAAATTCCTGCCGTTGTTGTCTTGCCGTTGATTTGGCAGAGGGTTCATAACCTCGCCACACACCGACTAGGACGCCTTGCACCTGCACGTTTGTCGCTTTTACCTCAATTGGGAGGTATCTGGGATTAGCCGGTTTGAGCGTGACTTGCTCGCCTTTGCGGTAAAACCGTTTTAAGGTCGTGCCATGTCCTTCGACTCGTGCGGCGACAATTAGACCGTTTTTTAATTGCTCTGGGTCGGGGACGGGTCGCATAATGACGACATCTCCTTCGGCAATTAAATCATCAATCATGCTGTCTCCGATTACCCGCAGGGCAAAGTTTCCGTGTTGGCGGAAAATTGGAAATATATCCAGTTGCTCGACGGCATCGGTGAAGGGTTCGACAAGACCACCCGCCGCGATTGTTCCGAGTACGGGGACTCCTGTAGAACTACTGCCCAAAATCCGAATGGTTCGGGCTTTTCCTTCTGTCCAATCAATGTATCCTTTGGCTCGCAAATGTTCTAGACGGCTCTGAACTGGTGCGGGGGAGCGCAAGTTCATTGCCAGCATCATTTGCCGAATTGAAGGCGCGTGCTGTGATGTCCGAATATAATCAACCAGCCAGTTATAAAGTTCTTGCTGGACTTCTGTTAAGGGTTCCATATCGCTACAGGTTGGCAAAAAATAGTTTTGAGTTTTGAATTAAGATGATTCATCACTCATCTCTTAGCGTGTGTTGATTGTTACCATCTATAGAACATTCGTACTACTAAAACCCCTGATCTGTCCAGTGGGGGCAGGAAGAAAACCTGCCTTTTTTACTTTTTTTGCCGTTCAAATCAAATCTGTTTTGTTATTTTGAATGGGCACGACATATCGTGCCCCTACTTCCATCTCACCCCCAAGGCATCCAGAAGTTGGGGAAGTACAGAATTTATGTTAACGGCTAACGAGACGAGCGACGTACCGCTTTTGTCTGTTCAATCCAATGCGTTTTGGCTCATGGACTGTTACTTTGACTGAATCGTTTGCTCAATGATAGTAACAGCACCGACGTGTTATTTGCTGTGCTGCAAGCGATCGCAAATGTATAAGGCAATCACAGTTTGTCTTGTATATGCTGTCGCAATCCTAAACTGTAGCGGGTCGAACGAATCCCCGTCAGGAAATGAAAAGGACGCAGTTGAGCATTAAGAAATCCTGGGGCACGCAGAAAAATCACGTTTCCCGGTGTGGTGTCGAGTTGGACAGCATTTGTGCCAAGGCGATCATCACAGCGATAAAACTCTGCTTGCCCTGCGAGATTAACCAAGGCGATCAAGTTGATTGCCCACAGGCTATCACGATGTGGGGTAATGCCTAATTGTCCAGGTAGATAGCGCTGAAGCACCAAATCATTAAATTGGAGCTTTGTGCTAAATGGATCGGTACCCAGGCAATTGAATGCTTGGTCTAAAAGTGCTTGAAACGCCTGCTGAAATTCTGCGTATAAACCGTCTTCAGGGAACTGGTTAAATACACTGTATTCCATGCTGACGATTCGATTGCCCTTCCCCACTGTTCCCACTTCCGGCTCATAGCAGTAGGATTCGGCTTCAGCAAGAAGCGCTTGCCTTGCTGATTCAGTTAGCAAGGGAACAGAGACCGCTCCCTGTGTAGATAAGGGCAGAAAAACAGAATGAATGTCAAATGTTGGGATAAAAAAGGCTCTGTCTCCAAATCAGATTATTTTATGATCGCCTTCCTTTGAGCGATCGCTTTTCCCACCCATTCTAATCTTGACGAACATTACCCCATTGTCTAATCAGCGCCCAAAAGACTAACTAGTAGCGCTTTTTGGGCGTGCATTCGGTTTTCGGCTTGATCCCAAAGACGCGATCGCTTTCCTTCCATCACTTCATCAGTAATTTCTTCCCCTCGATGCGCCGGTAAACAATGCAAAACAATCGCTTCCGGGTCAGCATGGCTTAACAATTCTTGATTCACCTGATACGGCTGAAAAATCGGAATTCGTTCATCCGCTAGCGCTTCCTGACCCATACTCGCCCAAACATCGGTATAGAGAACTTGCGCCCCCTTCGCCGCCGTCACGGGGTCATCGGTAATTAGAACTTCGGTCTTGCCGTCAGCAATCCGCCTAGCTTGCTCTACAATGCGATTATCCGGCTGATAGTTAGCAGGGGTGGCAATTCTCACATTCATCCCCACCAGAGCGCATCCCAGCAGCAAGGAATGGGCAACATTATTGCCATCTCCCAGATACGTTAAGGTTGCACCTGCCAGTTCCCCAAAGCATTCCTGTACCGTCAACAAATCTGCCAAAACTTGACAGGGATGCTCCAAGTCAGTCAGGGCGTTGATAATAGGAATCTGAGCATATTCGGCAAAGGTTTCTAGTTGCTTCTGTTCAAAGGTGCGAATCGCCAGGATGTCCAGATACCGATCCAAGACCCGCGCTGTATCAACCACCGGTTCCCCGCGACCGACTTGGGTGACATTTGGATTTAAGTCAATGACTTGACCACCAAGTTGGTACATGGCAACCGAGAAACTGACTCGCGTTCGGGTGGAAGCTTTGTAGAACAACAGCCCTAGCACTTTATTACACCGCAGATTCAGTTTACCTGCTTTTAACTGAGCCGCTAGTTCCAACAGTTCCTGAATTTCACTCGCATTGAGGTCTGCTACACCTAGCAAATCCCGTCCTTTTAACGCCTCCATATTTTTTCCCCGATGATTAAATTAATCTGTTGCTATGCAATACATACTTGGGTAAGAAAATAACGTGTTTTTTTACCCAAGTGTTATCCTGCCACAATCTAGTTGTTTCCAAGAAGCACTGTATACAAGAACCTATCAGGTTTTTCTAAAATA
>CADCTM010000944.1:0-5535 GCA_902805485.1 uncultured Coleofasciculus sp.
AATTTTTGATTTAGCAACTTAATTTGTTGCCTGATTCGTCCTATTTAGAGTCAAGACGATTAGAAACCTCATAAGCCTCATTATCTCTATTCGTAGTAGAAGCCACAGAAAGTGCTGGGTTCAAGCTATCTTTGGCAAAAGGGTTATGAAAGAATTCTCCTGTTTGGGGTGGAAGTGTAGGATCGAGAGTAATTTCTGCCAAACTTTTCCCTACACCAGTTAAAGGAATTGCCAAAATTACTCCCAATAATCCTCCAACTTTCGCGCCTAAAAGCAAAGAGACAAAGATAATTACTGGCGATAAACCTGTTAAATTGCCCATAATTCGAGGCGCAATCAAATTGTCCTTAACCTGCTGAATTGCGATCGCGACTGCCAAGACTTCCAGTGCCAACCACCAATCAATAAACGCCACAATACTCACTACTGTGGCAATTCCCAAGGTTGCCCCCACGAAAGGAATCACTTCCATCAACCCAATAAAGACAGCAAACAGCAGGAAAAAAGGCACTCGCAGCGCCAAAAAAGCCAGCGTCAGCGATATTGCCATGAATATGCCCAACAACAACTGACCGGAAACAAATCGCTGTAAATTGCGTTGTAGAGATTGGGTTAATCCGTCGCGAATTCTTGGAGAAAAAATGCTCGTTAAACTTCGCCAAACTCGCTCACCATCAATGAGCATATAAAACGAAATCACCAGCACTAAAATTAAGTCCAAAAACCAGTTAAATGTCCCAACAACTAAGCCCAAACCTTTAGAAGCGATCGCTTCTGCCTGGGCTTGTACCCGCGCCAAAAGTTGAGATGCCAAAATCCGCACATCAAATGGTAAATTGTGCGCCACACTCCAATTTTGAAAATTAGCCAATTGCCCTTGACTTTCTTCCAGCAAAGACGGTAAATTTGTCACCAATTGCCGACCTTGATTAAACACCGGTGGCGCTAATGTTAGGGCAATCAAAACAACAGCAACCGCCGCCACTAAATAGACCAATACAGCAGCAATACTACGAGGTAGAAACGGTCTAACCGCCCTAACAGCATAATTGAGTAAAAAGGCAATCAAAGCCGCCGTGAGCAAAATGCTGATTAATTCACCCACATAACTGAGGGCGAGAAGCGTTACCCAACCCGTCACTAAAATTAGCAACCAAGTAATTAGGAACTGTTGGAAAGGTGTAAAAATACGATTCATAAAAATTCTCTTGTTCTGCAATTCCCACTCCTAACTCACGGCAGCCGGATGTTAGATTGGCATTATCACCCCACTTATGTTACTTGCTGCTGATACCAAGCTTGAAGTGCCAATTGATGCACCTCTCGCCAAGGGCGGTTGTTGACTCTAGCTAACTCAGCACAATCTTCGTATTCTGGCTGCACATTAGCGATCGCACTTTTCGATAAACTATTACTCCAAGCTACTTTCACCCGAACCTCACCATACTGAATTTGCACTCTTTGAATTTCCCTTGACAAAATCGCTCGTTGCTGGGTGAACCGTCGGACTCCCAAAGTTGTTGTTTCGCGAAATAAAACCGTTTCACACGCCTCAATCTTTTGAGGATGACAGATTACCGTCAATAAGACACCAGGGCGAGACTTCTTCATCCCAATCGCTTGCGTGAAAACATCCACTGCACCCGCCTTAAATAGCGCTTCAAAAACATATCCAACCGCTTGAGGACTCAAATCATCAATTTGGGTTTGCAGCACAGAGATCGTTTCTAATTCAGGTACTGGCTGAATTGATGCTGATTTTGCTCTCTCTCTTATGAGTAGATGTGAGTCTAACTTCTCCTGCTCTTGCAGGGAAGCCGGAGCTTTAGTGAGAAGCTGGGGAGTTAGGTTTTGAGAATTAGAAGCCAATTTACTTGCCCGATTATCTTCCCCAACCCACAAGCGTAAAATATTGGGAATCGCTAATTGCAGCGAACCTGCACCCATTCCCACCCGTTGCAGAGTCATCGCTGGCACAGCCCCAAAGCCCTTAGCCAGCGCAGTAACCAACGCCGCACCCGTGGGCGTCACTAACTCCCGTTCAATGCCATTACTGTAAATTGGCACCTGACGGGATTCCCATAATTTCATAACCGCCGGCACAGGCACAGGTAATCGTCCATGCGCTGCCCACACTGTACCACCCCCAGTAGGGAGAGCCGAACAATATAGGTGGTCAATCCCTAGCCAATCTAACCCCACACAAGTCCCCACAATATCTACAATGGCATCAGTGGCTCCCACTTCATGGAAATGAACTTGTTCAGGGGGAATGCCATGTACGGCGCCTTCTGCTTCTGCCAGGAGGCGGAAGACAGCAAGACTCCACTCAGACACTCGTGGTGGTAAACCCGCATCTGTAATTAATTGCTCAATTTCTGGAAGATGCCGTGTTGAGGTATGGTGTCCGTCCTTTGGGTTGATTGAGGAATCGGCGCTAGCTAACGGCAACGCCTGCCGTAGGGTGTCCAAAGGGCTGTAGGGTGAACGCAATGCACTCGCCTCGCGCTCGCTTCCGTGATCATGTCCGTGATTGTGTTCGTGACTTTCAGCAGGGTGGTAATGGTTAGGCACTTCATTCAACAAATCGACATGAACTTTTGTGGCTAACTGACCATTGTGATGAACATTTTCGACTCGTAGACGATATTCCTGCTCAATACCCAGTTTTTTGAGCATTTCGGTGAGATAGTCCAACGGCACACCTGCCGACACCAGCGCCCCCAGGCACATATCTCCCGCAATTCCTGTCGGACAATCCAGGTACACTAACTTGGTCATAAAGTTTTGACAATTGAGTTGTGAGTGAACTCATAATTCATGACTCGTGGCTTTTATGAGTTGACCAATAACAAAGAAGAATAAATTTTGATGGCTACTATTTACACTGTCCATCCGGAAACTCCTCAAAAACGCCGAATAGAGGAAATTAGGAACGCATTGCAAGATGGTGCTGTAATGTTATACCCCACGGATACCGTCTATGCAATTGGTTGCGACCTGAATGTGAAATCAGCAGTAGAACGAGTCAGACGTTTGAAGCAATTATCTAATGATAAGCCCTTGACGTTTCTGTGTTCTTCTCTGTCAAACATTGCCCAATATGCTTTGGTCAGTGACCCAGCTTACCGCCTTATGAAGCGTTTGATTCCGGGACCTTATACTTTCTTGCTACCCGCAACAAAATTAGTGCCTCGTTTGGTGATGAACCCCAAGCGCAAAACCAGCGGCATCCGCGTCCCAGATCATGCTGTTTGTCACGCCTTGCTAGAAGCGCTGGGAAATCCGATTATTTCTACCTCGGCTCATTTACCCGACGCAGACGGCGAAACCTCAACAGTTGGACTAGAACGAGTGCAACTTTTCGATGAGTTTGATAGTTTAGTGGACATTATTGTGGACGATGGTTCAGAACCAGCTTCTCAAGTATCTACGATTCTCGATATGACGGGAGAAAAACCTGTCATGGTGCGTCAAGGTTTGGGATGGGAAGCAGCAACAGATTGGGCATTGCCAGTCAATCAATAACGGTTTGTCTAGGAGTAGGAAGCACATGGAAGGAAGAGAATCAAGGAACTTTCAAAGAGGTGATCGCGATTGGGCAGCCGTCAAATATCGACAAAAGCGATCGCAAAAGTCTCTTCACGAGGTCGGCAAGCGTGAGTAAGTTAAGTTACTACACTGTTCCTACTCCCCCTTCTCCTACTCCCAAATTATCAAGTTCTGATCTACAAGGGCAATCTGGCGGATTACGGATGAGATTTTTAAATCCACCCAGTTTATTGAGTGTCTACTCAAAACCCCTCAAAATGCCTTGAGGCAAGTCTGGATGAAAAGGGTTTTAATCGTTCAGGGTCGCCGTCTACAGTCGAAATGTAGAGAACAACAGAGGTAAAGCCTTGTAGATGACACCTACATCACCTTCCTCTCTTGAGCACTGCAATTCGTAACTTTAACTCACACCGGGGCTATACCATGAACGTTAAAACTTATTCATCTCTCAATCAAACTTCTCAGAGCTACGGCAATGCTCCGGAAAGTGCGAAAATAACCGACAATCAGTCTTTAAATGAACTGTTACTGTCGGAACTGCAAGCTAATATGACTTCGCGCTCAAGTCGCGCTCAAGCGGTTGCCGATCGCATTGCTACCGAGGTAGAACGGATTTGTCACAAAAGCGATCGCATCCAAACTTCTGGTGATATCGCTTCTTGGCAACTTACCCTCGCCCGCCATCGCTTACAAAAGTGCCTGCGCTACTATCAACTGGGTTCTAAGCAAGGTCGTGTTGAACTCCACAGCAACCTCAGTGTGATGATTTATCGTCATATTGCGCCCTCTCACGCTCAGTTAAGTTTTTCCGCTCGTTACAACTTGATAGAGGACTTTTTGCAAGACTTCTATGCTGAGTCCCTGAAAGCGTTTCGTCGGGAAAATGACGTGCCTGCCGACTACACCCCACGTACCCAAATCGAACTCGCTGAGTACATGGCATTTACCGAGCAATATGCCAAGCGGCGCATTACCCTACCCAACCGCAATAACCAACAACTCATTGTCTTAAGAGTGCAGAGTTTTGCCAGAAGACAACCCAGCGAAACCCCTTTAGATATTGAGCAGGCGGTTGAGTTTGCTAAGAGTGAAGACGCACAAGAGCAAAGCCGCTCTCCTGCTATGCAACAAGTTCGTTCCCGCTTAATTGCCGAAAACACAGATCCCAGCGAAGCAGTATTACGCGATCGCGTTGTCTCAGAATTGGTGCAATACTTAGAAGCTCAAGGTCATGGCGACTGTGCGGATTACTTGATCTTAAAGATGCAAGACCTCGCCGCACCTGACATTGATGACATTCTCGGTCTTACACCTCGTCAGCGCGACTATCTGCAACAGCGCTTCAAGTACCATGTTGAGAAGTTCTCTCGCTCTTCTCACTGGAAACTGGTACACCAGTGGTTAGGAGCTGATCTTGACCAAAAGCTGGGAATGTCTTCCGCTCAATGGGAAGTGTTTGTTGGACAACTCGACGAGGGACAACTACAGCTACTGTCGCTCAAGCAAGCGCACAAATGCGATCGCGAAATTTCTAAAGCTACAGGTTACACGCCCAAGCAAGTGCAAAAGCGCTGGACTCATTTGTTGGAAATCGCTTGGAAGGTTCGTAACTCCGGTGCCGGGAGCGAACAGTAAAGATGGATACTGGGCAAAAAGAGTTGAAAGTTTGACAGGGCATCTGCTTGATCATCCCAACTTTTAACTCTTTCTAGCCTTCAGCCTCTGATTTGCCAACGATTTAAATTATTAAACTAAAAGCCTCTATTGATACCGACGTTGCCAGTCGATTGCCATCGGCTTTTGCTAAGGTAAGGTTAACAATTAAAAGTCATTACCGGGTACAATCTCGCAGTTAAAGGTAGCATCTCGTACGTCAAAGCACACTATTTATACTCCAGCAATTATGTCGGTCAACATTGTTCTATCTTCTGCTTCAGCCCCAATAACAGCACAAAATCAGCAAGCCCTCAAGCAGGTCTGGGA
>CADCTM010000944.1:5658-6024 GCA_902805485.1 uncultured Coleofasciculus sp.
CAAGCCAGAAGAGTTATTTGAACAAGCGCTATCGATCGGACTTAAAGGCTTTGCAATCACCGATCATCACACGATTGGCGGCTACGAAATCGCACAACGCTGGTTGGACAATCGGCAACCCGAAACTCCTTCTCGCCCAATTCCTCACCTCTGGACGGGCGTTGAAGTTACAGCCGAACTTTTGGGGACTGAAGTTCACATTCTCGGTTATGCCTTTGAGCCTGAACATCCTGCACTTAAGCCTTATCTTCAAGGTAAAGCCCCGCGAAACAGTGATGCTCATGCCGGGGCGGTAATTGCTGCTCTACATCAGGCGGGTGGTTTGGTCGTCTTAGCTCACCCAGCACGTTATCGACGTTCGGCGGC
>CADCTM010000945.1 GCA_902805485.1 uncultured Coleofasciculus sp.
AAAGTAGCTTGGTTTTCTCGTCAAGATTACCGATTGGCGTTTCAATCCCTGAAAGGGATTTTTCATAACTGAAAGGCACTGCTCCAGAAGCCTTACTGTATTTAGTTTTCAAGGTACATTTGCGATAACCTCACTAATTATTGCATTACAGCCACCGATTGGGCAAGAGGCAAATTTTTGAAATAGGCTAAAACCTACCCACTATAAGGTTCTCAGACCTTGCGAGAACCTCAAAATCAGAAAAAACCTTTCAAACCCTTGTGTGATGAGCGATCCAGCCTTAAATTAAAGTCGGTCTTGAAAAACACCTACAGGTAGTCGCAAAAACCATCTATGAAGCCCTATCAAAAAATAGCGATCATTGAGTGTGGAGAACCACTCGTCCCGATTCCCTTAGAACACTTTGCCGTCGAATCACCTCATCCCTACCAAAAAGTCGGCGCAACTTACCCAGAGGCATCACCTTATCATCTCCGCCAAAGTGTACTTGCTGCCCTCATTACCGCCCAAGCCAAACTCCAAAATCTACATCCCGGTTGGCGTCTACAGATATTTGATGCCTATCGACCCGTAGCCGTTCAACAATATATGGTTGATTATACATTTGCTCAAGTCGTACAGGCAGAGAAACACAACCCCGCAACCTTATCCGACGAACAACGAGAAGCTATTTGGCAAAAAGTCTATAAAATTTGGGCAGTACCCAGCCATAACCCCCAAACACCGCCACCCCACAGTACAGGTGCAGCCGTAGACCTTACACTAATTGATGCCACAGGTCAAGTAGTTGATATGGGTTCAGCGATTGATGAACTTTCACCCCGCTCCCTAGCAGATTACTACGCCAACCAGCCAGAATTGCCCTATCATCAAAATCGCCAGTTATTACGAGATGTCATGTCTGCGGCAGGGTTCCGGCGTCACCTCGACGAGTGGTGGCATTTCTCCTTGGGCGATCAGATGTGGGCGTGGTTGGGCAACCAAGAACATCCCGAGGCAACGGTTACAGCGCGTTATGGATGTGTTGCAACGATGGCAGTTCTCAGTTGAGGTTCGGGCACGACATATTGTACACAGGTACGATAACATCGTGCCCCGACTAATCAGTAAGATTTAATAACACAGTGCGATCGCGTCCTGCCTGTTTCGCTTGATACAACCCGGCATCAGCGGCAGCAACCAGTTCCATAGAGGAGGTTTTTGGGCAGGGAATGACACTGGCAACACCAATACTGATGGTGATATAAGCGCTGACTTGTGACATGGCATGAACAATCTTCAAGCTTCTGATTGCCTGCTGGATGGACTGGGCGACATACAACACCCCATATTTATTCGTATTCGGCAAAACGATCGCAAATTCTTCACCACCATACCGCGCCACTAAATTTGCCGGACGATTGACAGTACGACTAAGAGCTGACGCAACTTTTTTTAGCGCTTCATCACCTGCTTGATGTCCGTAGGTATCGTTGTAAAGCTTAAAAAAATCAACATCGCACATAATCAATGATAACGGTAGTTGTTCCCTCGCCAAACGCCGCCACTCTTGATCCATATATTCATCAAAACGTCTGCGGTTTGCCAACTGAGTTAAACCATCCAAAGTTGCAAGACGTTTTAATTGTTGATTAGCTGCCTCTAGCTGTTGATAAAGTTCCGCTTGTTGGATCGCAATTCCCACCCCAGTTGCCAATTGATTCAGTAATTCTACTTCCCAGTGCTGCCATGCCCTTGTTTGGGCGCAATGTTGGGCAACAAGCAATCCCCATAGTTGCTCGCCTTGTAAGATGGGAACGACTAAGTTTGCTCTGACTTGATATTCGGCGAGTAGATCGACATAACACTGAGCAAAACCTGCGGTATAGATATCTTCTACCGCCTGGATATATCCTTGAGTGTAGGGTGCAATACAGAGTTCCTGCGCCAAGCAAGTATCCTGAATTTTTCGTCCCAGCATCGGTTTCCACTGCTGATCCAAAGATTCTACAATGACAATACCACTCCAGTCCGGTTCAAAGCGATAAATGATCACGCGATCGGTTTGAAGAAATTGTCGAACCTCAGTCACGGTGGTATTCAGAACTTCCGTGAGTTTCAGAGAATTGCGAATGCGTGCTTGGATTGCCGCCATCAGTCGCTCTCTGAGAAACTGCTGCTGTAGGGCAACTTCTGCCTGCTTACGCTCTGTAATATCGCGCACAATTGAAAGAACAGTCGGTTGTCCGTTCATCTCAAACAGGTGGGCATTAATTTCTACGGGGACTTTTTGACGATTCTTCGTTAACATCTCCATTTCAAAGAGATGATGTTTCTCGGTAAAAAGTTTTTCGACAATTTCCGGAACTTTCTCGGCTTTTTCTGGGGAATAAGTATCTTTAGGCGATAATTGTAAAAGTTCGTTGCGGGTATAGCCAAGAATTTGGCAAGCAACATCATTAACCGTGGTAAATTGAGTCGCTTTCCGAGTTGCGCTGAAGCCGTGGACAAAGATTGCATCGTAACCACTGTTAAATAGCTGACGATAGCGTTCCTCACTGTGGCGCAAGGATTCTTCGGCACGTTTCCGTTCGGTGATATCAATATAAGCGATCGCAACACCGTAATTTTCTAGGGGAATGGGAACAGCGGTTACACTCAGCCAGCTAATTTCTTTGCCTGGTTTAATAAGTCCTTCTTCAATATTTTCAATAATTCGATTTTCTTTTAAAGCTCTAACTCTGGCGTATTCTTCCACGGGCATAATCGTGCCGTCGGGTCGAATGATTTGCCATTCTTTTCCTTTGTCGCTGCTTTGATTATAGTCTTCGATTGCGATTCCAAATAACCTCTCGGAAGCAGGATTGGCTTCAGTTATTTTGCCTGTTTCATCGGTAATGGCAATGCCAATCGGGAAGGCTTGAAAGAGAATTCGATATTTTTCACGGCTTTCTCTGAGTGCTGATGCCTGCTTGTATTCGGTGTGATCTTGTGCGGGAGCGCTCTGGAGCAATTCCCAAACTAAAAGGATTTCTCGGTTGCTGTCGAGGAAGGGAACGAAGGTGGCGATCGCTTTTACCCATAGCTCTGTGCCGTCTCTACAACTCGCTCGATGTTTACAATTGTTTCGGGTTGTTGATTGAAGAGAAGCCAAGGTTGAGGGATTACTCGCGATCGCCTTTTTGAGTTTTTCACGATCATCGGGATGGACAAGGCTAAAAATTGACTGATTAATCAGTTCATCAACGGTGTAACCCAACTGGTTAGCGGCAAACTGACTGGCGCTAAGAATCTCTCCGCTCGAGTTGAGTGTAAAGTATATAGACGGAAGATTTTCGTATAAAGTGCGACATCGCATTAGCTTTCCCCGAATTTTTAATTTTATAAGCTTTTTATCGTCTTGGACTTGATCGGTTAGCTGGGAAAGTGAATATTCTATTTTACGTATTTGGGTTTTTTATTAATATTTTTCACATATAGTTTATAAATTTATATACAAAAAAGGTGACGAAAACCTCCCAGAAGACTTAAGCACTGAAGAGCGAGAAGGCTAGCCCCTCATTAGCAGACTTTGGCGTCTATAGGCATACTGAAAGAAGGAGGAAGGTTGCAATTACTCCCTGCCAGTTCCCTTATTGATGTAAGCCACGATGAAACGTAGTAAATTCCGCTCCACTGCTCCTAGAGAGAACCCTAGAGACAAAGCTCCGGGTTCTAACCCTTCTTTGTTTAACTACACGTCGCTTGCGATCATGGCGGGTATCCTGATCTTAGGCATTGGGATTGGCATTGCTTTTAGCTCCACCGCCACGATTAGCCCGGCTAACGTTGTCTCCCGTGAGGTAATTGACCGTAGCGCCCCGAATCCTGAGCTTTGTGTTCAGTTTGGCGCCAGTGCAATGGTTACTGATATGCGTGTTTTTATCACAATGAACCCGTTTAATGTCTACGTGACTCAACCAAGTATGCGACCTGGGTGTGTTTTGCGCCAAAATAACTGGTCAATCCTGGAGCAAAAGCAACTGGTATCGTCAGAGCAGGTGAGTGATTGCAAGCGCCGGATGAATACGTTTGGCTTCACGGGCGACTTAAATAGTAAGCCGGATATTAAATGTGTTTATCAAAACGAGGCTGCTGATAACTTATTCCTCAATCAACCGGGGGCGATAGGTCCAAAACCAGAAACGGATAACTTTTAAGTCGTTAACAATTAGCATTTGAGCCGTAACCCTGAAAAACAGGCAGTTTAAGCATCAATCGGGAAGATGCTTATTTTGTCTTGGGTAAAGGCTGACCAAATTCAATGACTGGCGGTGTGAGATCAGAAGGGACGGTTTCTGGCTGGGAGATTTTGGCGGGAATGGGTTGCACAGAAGGCTGCCTAAAAGTGGGTGTTCGATTCGTCGGCAAGACGGTTGGGGATGTCGTGCTGCTGGGTTTAGAGGCTGCAGGACGATTTAGGGATGGTACATTCACTGTGCTGCCGGGATTTACAGGAAGGGTAGGGGGTGGCAGGATGTTGGGTAAATCGGCAACAAGGCGTTTAGGGGTGCTGGGGCTTAAGTCAGTGGGAATAGCGATCGCTTTTGGGGAAAAACTCCCCCCAATCAGCAAAACTCCCAGGAAACTGAGGCTGCCCAATTGTAGAGAATTGATATAAATAGGGTTGCTCATGAATTTAATGTTGTCCTTTCGTTCCATCATCGTCTAATTGCAATGCACCAACATTCTGCCTCCTGTGTTCATCACACAACCCATACTAACCACTCATCCCCGCCAGCGAGTAAGGTGAGGTTACTGGTTACAGCGTTGATTTTAATTTGCAGCTTTGCTCTAGCCGAGTTTGGGGTGGGGCTGTTTAGTCATAGTCTGGCACTGTTGGCAGATTCCGAGCATCTGGCGTCGGATTGTTTGGCTTTGGTTTTGGCACTGCTGGCGACTTGGATTGCCCAGAGACGCCGTTCTCATCATGCCATGCCAGGAAATGGTCGGGTTGAAGTTTTGGCAGCATTGGTTAATGGAGTGGGGCTGGTGGCGATCGCTTTCTGGATTGCCTGGGAAGCGATTGTACGGTTACAATCTCCCCCGGTTGAGATTTTAAGTTTACCGATGTTAGCAACGGCTAGTGTGGGTTTGGGGGTTAATAGCGTTAATATTTTGCTGCTACATCGGCACAGTCACGATGACTTAAATTTGAAAGGGGCATTTTTGCATATTGTTGCGGATGCGGCGAGTTCGGTTGGTGTGATTTTAGCAGCGATCGCGGTTTGGGCAATGCATTGGTTATGGGCGGATGGTCTGATTAGTTTGTTGGTTGCCGGGTTAATTATTATTAGTGCAACGCCGTTAATTATTCAAAGTTTTAAGGCTTTATTGGCGAAGTAAAAAATACTATTGGCAAATTAAAAACCTACGCCCCCCCATAGGAAGGAAGAGGGAACCGGACAGTAATTTCGGTAATGTTTGATTGTTCCTGTTCCCTCCCCCACCAGGGGAGGGCTAAGGAGAGGTCAGATTTGAGATTCGACGCTAATCCATCTGAACAACAGCGTCAAGTATCGACTCCAACTGGCAAGAATTAGCAATACAGGATCTCGGGGCGTATGGCTATGCGTCCTACAATGTTGTCGAAATAGTATTAGTTCTTTTCCAACTTCGTCCCACAAATTTTACAAAACTGAGCATCCTGATCATGAAATGGCAAACTACAAACCGAACAAGGTGCTTCTACCTGATTTGATGTTTTCAATAATTGCTTAATCAAATCTCCCAACTGCCAAGGAATCACAGCAATTCCCGTCAAAATCATCAAAACTGTCAGTAATCTTCCAGCTTCAGAAATTGGTGTGACATCCCCAAAACCTACCGTTGTCATCGTTACGACAGAAAAATAAAAGGCATCCAAAAATGTTGCAAAAGCTTCAGCATTAACAGGATGTTCAACTTGATAAATTAAACCTGAATAAATAAAGATAATCGTAAATATGGTGAATAATATCCTGGCTAAAATTACGCTATCTTCAGAACTTAT
>CADCTM010000946.1:0-2890 GCA_902805485.1 uncultured Coleofasciculus sp.
TGGTCGAACTGGATAACTTCTTTCAGGAAGCCTGTTTGACGGCTAAACCCGTACAGGTTGACCAAATTAATCCTCAGACGGCGATCATCTACCCGATTATTCTGCCAAATCGATTAGCCGTTATCCTTTCCTTTGCCAACCAACCCTTGAGCTACTACGAGACTTCTTTACCTCAGAGTGAAGTAGAGCGCATCTTAGACCAGATGCAACAATCCCTAAGACCCACGTCTTTCACCGAGGAGCGTTTGCCTATTGCTAAACAAGTGTATGACTTGCTACTGCGATCGGGGGAAGATAAGCTAGCCGCAAGTGGCGTTACTACTCTGGTATTTGTGCTGGATGGCTCCTTACGAAACCTGCCAATGGCAGCTCTCCACGACGGTCAAAAGTATCTAATAGAGAAGTACAGCATTGCTCTCGCCCCAGGTCTACAATTGCTCCAGCCCCAACCCTTAAAACGCCAACAGCTTAAAGGATTACTGGGCGGACTAAGCGAAGCACGTCAAGGATTTTCAGCTTTACCAGCCGTAGCGCTTGAAGTTAATCAGATCGAGTCTCAGATACCCGCTCAAGTACTTCTGGATCAAACGTTTACCAGCACAACCCTCCAAAGTCAGCTCAATTCAGTGCCATTTCCCGTAATTCACCTGGCAACCCACGGTCGGTTTAGTTCCAAGGCTGAAGATACATTTATTCTTACTTGGGACGATCGCATTAATGTCAAACAACTGGACACCTTACTCCGATCTAGAGAACAAGGCGACCTAAACCCAATTGAATTACTGGTTCTAAGTGCCTGCCAGACGGCAACTGGCGATCGACGGGCGGCTTTGGGACTAGCTGGATTAGCTGTACGATCTGGAGCACGCAGTACCCTCGCAACGTTATGGTCAGTAAATGACCGCTCTACTGCGTCCCTTATGGTAGAGTTTTACCAAGAGCTAGGTCAGCCAGGAGTGACCAAAGCCCAAGCTGTTCGTAGCGCTCAGCTAGCACTATTGAAACAGCCCCAATACGAGCATCCTTATTATTGGGCACCTTTCATTCTCTTGGGAAATTGGCTTTGATGATTGTTATGATGTATGACGCATCTACCGAATGTTGAAGCTAGTAGCAAGAAACAAAAGTAGCCGCTGCACCTCCTAGTTTTGTCTAGGAGTTTGTAATCAGGGGATAGGGGATAGCTCACTCATGGTTCGGATAAAATTCCTGTTGCCTCTTGCATCCCTTTGGGTTGCCCTGACTTTAGAACTTGTTATTGCTCCTAGTGTCTTAGCAAGGATACAAACGCGATTAGCTTCACTACCGGGCAAAAGCCGATCGCAGCCCAAAATCTCAAACGATAACAGCCATAATCAGAGGCAAATCAACACTCAATTACCACCACCACCACCAAATAATCCTGACGAGACGACGGGGGGGGGTACGCGAGACGGAGGCAGATGCCCCCAAGATGCAATAACTTCAGAGCCACCTCTCACCGCCTTAAGCCCAGTTACTGAACCGGGGTTAACGGTAGCAGAGCGTCCGACATTTCTAGTCTATGTTCCACAAACTACTGCCCAAACCGCAGAATTTAGTCTATTCGATCAAAAGAATCAGGGTATTTACCAGACGACCTTTGTTCTAACTAATACTCCTGGCATTGTCAGCTTCAGCCTACCGCCTAATGCACCGCCATTGGAGATTGGTAAGGATTATACGTGGTCGTTTGCCATGGTTTGTGACTCTAAAAACCGACTACAAGACCAATTTGTTCGTGGCAGGATTCGACGAACCGAACTCGATGCAACCCTCATGAATCAAATCGAGAAGGCAGCACCAAAGGAGCGTGTTTCTCTATATAGAACTGCTGATGTTTGGTACGAAGCAATCTTCACCCTGTTTGAGCTACAACGCTCCCAACCCGACGATCCGAGCGTGAGTGCAGCCTGGAAAGAATTGCTCAACTCAGGCAGACTGAATTCTATAGCTGCACAGCCCCTTAAAAAATTTGGCATTGGTGAGAGAAGGTATGAATAGGCAACGGCAGTGATCACTATCACCAGAAAAAATTCTCAAGTTTAGGGATGTTCCCATTCCTAAACTTGAGATAATGAATGAGTAATCGCAGAGAATGTTGAAGCATTACTTGGGATTTGGAATAACAAAGCGTCTTTCGCTTTAACCGAGCCAAATAGTGCCTTAATCTCGTATTTTCTCCTTCTCCCAAGGGGAGACGCTGCGCGAACAACTCGGGTCATGTAAGCAAAGCTTACAATTTGGTCACCATTAGGAATAAATTGAGGATAGACTTTCCAGCCGTCGGTCACATAAAAATAACATTGCCATTGGCTAACCATCTCCCATAACGGCTTAAATGTCTCGGCGCTGTGATTGCCTAACACCCATCCCAAAATACCTTGCCTAAAGTGAGCTACTGCTGTCCACAGCCAGATTTTGTTTTTTTTGCGCCAATGAATGTTTCCAATTCGTCTAACTCTCCTACTTGAGGTATCTCTTCAGGAGCATAAGCATCAGGTAACAGTTCTCCCACTTGCTTCACCCAGTTCATAATTGTGACATGGTGTATCCCTTTGACTCTTCCTATTGCTCTTAAACCCATGCCATTAACATACATTGTTAAACATTCCCGTTTGAGTTCTTGAGAGTAACCTTTGTGCGTCTGGTAGCTGTCTAGAAATTGTCTTTGACAATCAACACAGATGTAATTTTGTTTTCCTTTCTTTTTTCCATTCTTATGAATGTGAGTAGATTTACACTCAGGACATTGCATCTTACGAGAGAATTTAATTAATTGTTAAGGTGGTGCTCGCTCATCCTAACAATCATACCTCTATTCACCATATTGTACCCCATAACTATGAGAATTGCTATATTTTATTACCAA
>CADCTM010000946.1:2900-6010 GCA_902805485.1 uncultured Coleofasciculus sp.
AACACTTTCTAGACATCGTATGTACCTTTTCAGCCTAAACCACTAGATACTAACTATCCCTCGCTTCAGTGCCGCGATGATTGCTTGGGTTCGATCGCTAACTCCCAATTTGCTTAAGATATTGTTGACGTGGAACTTGACGGTACTCTCAGCAATAGACAGAGCAGTACTAATCTCTTGAGTACTCTTGCCAGCTACCATCAGACGGACGACTTCCAGTTCGCGATCGCTCAATTGGGGGTTGCTCATCCGCTCCGCCAGCTTAGCTCCTATATCAGGAGGGATGTATTTTTTACCGCTGTGTACCGTGCGAATCGCTACCAGAAGTTCGTCAGGTTCAGCATCCTTGAGCAGATAACCCTTTGCACCTGCCCGAAGTCCCCGATAAATATCTTCATCACTGTCGTAGGTGGTCAGCACGATAATCCGGGCATTGTCACACTCAGTACAGATAGCAGTAATAGCAGCAACACCATCCATTTGAGGCATCCGCAAATCCATTAACGTTACATCGGGCTGATGTTGGCGGAACAGTTCCACTGCTTGGCACCCATCATAGGCTTGTCCGACAACGGTAATATCTGCCTCGCATTCGAGTAATGCCACCAACCCCTGCGCTACGACAGGATGATCGTCGGCAACCAAGACGCGAATGATGTTTGATTGATTCACGATCACCTACTCCCTGTCGATCAATAGAACAACTTCCGTTCCTCGTCCGGGTTGACTTTGGATTGTCAGCTTTGCGCCGATGCGATCGGCACGTTCTGTCATTCCCATTAGACCAAAACCGTTCTCGACAGAAAAACTGTCGATTTCAAATCCCTGCCCATTGTCTTTGATTCGCAAAATAAACTGCGTTGTCTCATACACCAGTTCAATTCGGATTTCACTAGCTTTGGCGTACTTAAAGGCATTGGTCAATGCTTCTTGTCCAATTCGGAGTACATTATTTTCTACCTCTTGAGGCAGGGGATATGCCTCGCCTACCACTTCGCAGATGGTGTGCGTACTGGAATGGAAAAACATCTGTGATGACAGGCGAACCAGAGCGCTGCATAAGTCACCATCCTCCAACAACTTCGGGCGCAGTGCTTCCACTGAGCGACGGGCTTCTGTGAGTCCAGAGCGAGCTAAATCGCGCCCCACCTTTATATGTTCTTGTGCTGCCACCGGATCTACCGTAATTTTGCGTGAGGCGGTTCCCAAGTGAACGATGATGCCTGTGAAGGCTTGCGCTAAGGTGTCGTGAATCTCTTGTGCCATACGGTTGCGTTCTTCTAGCAAAGATGCTTCTTGTGCCTGTTTGCGATCGCGTAGCGCAGCAGCAACCCGTTCACTGATGTCCTGTCCAATACCAATACTCATACCATTAGAAAGCCGAATATTTGCCCAAGATGTATCCAGATAACTCCCATCGCGAATCCTGGCTTTGAGGTCTTGCCATTTCCCAGTAGCGGCAAACATATGTTCCAAAACCCCCTGCCGATACTCTGGGTCAGGGAAGCATTCTGCTACCAAATCGATGTTTTCTAGTTCTGCATGAGACCATCCCGATACACGTTCTGACTCCAGATTGACCAATTGAATCCGTCCGTTAGCATCATAAAGAGTCACCATTACAGGAATATGGTCAAAGATTGTTTGCAGGAGTTCCTTCTGCTCAGTTAACCGTGCATTTTGCTCTAAAAGTTGCTTAGAGAGCCGACTAATCCGCAATTGAGTCTCGATACGAGCCAAAACTTCTTTAGCTTCAAAGGGTTTGGTGATGTAATCTACTCCACCCAGAGAAAATGCTTTCACTTTGTCGAACACTTCATGCACGGCGCTGACGAAAATAACTGGAATATCTTTAGTTCGTTCATCGGCTTTTAGCTCTTGGCAAACTTGATAGCCATCCATCTCAGGCATCAGAATGTCCAGCAAAATCAGGTCAGGTCGAGTTGACTGGACAGACATCAGAGCCAGTTGACCGTCCGGCATGAGGCGGACTTTATACCCTTGCTCAGACAAAATTCCGCTTAAAAGATCCAAATTTGCGGGGTTATCATCAACGATTAAAATATTCCCTTTTAGGGAAGTGTTTTGAGGATTAGTCATTTTAAATCAGCGGCAGATTGAGTTAAATTTAATAACTGCTTGTACCGAAAATTGTTAACCAATGCAACGAGGGCATTGGCTAGGGATTTATTTTGTTCGCGGATTTGGTCGATAAGAGTTAACATCAAATCTTTATCGCCATCGATTGTAGCTTGGTGGAGATTAGCCACTAGATTCGTAGGTAAGGCAGCTATGGCATCGGGAGTTATAGCATTCGTATCGGTTTGGGTTGAAGTGGGTGAGGCGGCGGTTTCATCGTAGACGAAGCTCACTCCGAGATGTTTGCGTAGGGCATCAAAGATGTCTGCTTCTCTAAAGGGTTTGCGGATAAAATCATCACAACCCGTAGAAAGGATAATCGCTCGCTGTTCCTCGAAGCTACTAGCCGTGACGGCAACGATCGCTGTAGCTTGACCTTTGGTGGTGGCTTTAATGCGTTTGGTTGCTTCATAGCCGTCCATTACGGGCATCCGCATATCCATTAAGATGATGTGCGGCGAACAGTTTTCCCAAAGTTTAATCGCCTGTTGACCGTTAGTCGCTTCAAGTAGTTCAAAACCAAGGGGGAAAAGCAGCCTGATTAGCAATTGGCGATTGTCCCAGCGATCGTCCACAATCAGAATGCGATAGGTCGGCTGGTCGGGTTCGAGGGCAACGACTCGGCGGGTTGGTTGTTGGCTGTTGCTCTGAGCCGTTTCAACTACACTAACTTGAATGTCAAATTTTAAAAGGGTACCATGCCCCACTTGGGAGCTAACAGTCATTTCACCTCCCATCAGTTGCACAAACGAGCGTGCTATAGGCAACCCTAAACCCGTCCCTTCGGAGGATTGTTGACCTGTTCTTGTTTGCATAAAGGCTTCAAACAAGCTATCTAGCTCTTCTGGGGCAATGCCAGCTCCGCTATCTTCGACCTCAAACTGCAATTGGTAATTGGTAATTGGTAATTGGTAATTGGAGCTATCTTCCCCATTACCGATTACTGACCTTAACCTTACTGACACGCCCCC
>CADCTM010000947.1:0-357 GCA_902805485.1 uncultured Coleofasciculus sp.
GTTTGGTATTAAGTACCGCGTTGAAGGTGAACTACCTACTCCCACTGGTCGGACT
This sequence comes from uncultured Coleofasciculus sp., assembly GCA_902805485.1. GTDB lineage: Bacteria > Cyanobacteriota > Cyanobacteriia > Cyanobacteriales > Coleofasciculaceae > CADCTM01. Next base: position 56 of record CADCTM010000947.1, read on the forward strand.
CCTATCGTTCTCTCATCCTGGATGGTTAGAGTTGATGAAGACTTCCTACGGCTGGTCAGTGCCTACCCTTAGAAAAGTAAGCGATCATGATCCAAGAGTACGAAACTATTGAACTTAAAACTGATCTTCCAAAGTATGGGTTACATGAAGGAGATAAGGGTACGGTTGTCATGGTTCATGGTCAAGGAGAAGGTTACGAGGTTGAGTTTTTTGATCAGGAGGGAGGCACTCTCGTAATTGCAACCTGTCTAGCTTCACAGGTTCGTAAGCGAAAGTCAGGTGCTAAGACAAAAGTGATTACG
>CADCTM010000947.1:367-6001 GCA_902805485.1 uncultured Coleofasciculus sp.
AGCCTTTATCAACAAACCTTAATTATTACTGGCTAGGCTTGGGACCAAACTGGCGTTTTCCTGGTGGAACTACCCAAAGCGCACAATTGCCATACTTGATGGGCCGTTTCTCATAGCCAGTTACTGCCAGGCTTTCATTTCCTACCCCCTGCCCTGCGATGCACTCACTGAGGTTCGGTTGATTCCACTCAATCAAATTGTGCGCTAGCTGGCCTTCCTGACTGACGGCCCATCGCAAACTCTCCCACTGCTCCAAGCTGAGCTGGCGCGGGCCTGCCGGGGCCAACTCTCCCATTGCTGCTTTGTGGAACGTCCAGCCCGTTAATCCTCCTAGGCCAAACAGCATCAGTGCGACAATTGCCACTGGCGTCAGTAGCTCCTTGAGATACTTGCCCCTCAGCTTAGACCCAGCATTCTCAATCAGGCTATTAGCCTGGGCCTCAACTGCCGCTAAGTGCTTTTGAGAAGCAACCTTCAGGGCTGCTGCCAAATCCTGGTGTAGCTTATCCCGTTCCTGCTGAGCCAGGACCAAAACTTCCCCCATATCCTGCTTTATCTGTGTACGTTGAGAAGTCGTGAACTGCCTCAGCTCCGTGACTTGATCTTTGACTCCAGAAACCAATTGGCTACCCGTTGCCTCCACTCCCTGGAGGTAGCCCTTGATGTCAGCTTTCTGGTCATCAAGCCAGGGTATGTCAATCATTTTGTGTAAGCGCGAGAAGTCAATGAGGGAAGCGCTCTGGGAACTCAATGGCAAAGCGATTCAGAGCAGTCCTCCAATCCTTAATGGGCATAGTCGACTTCTTGGCAATATTCCGTAGAGCCAAGTAAAGCAACTTGAGTACGGCATCATCATCCGGAAATGAGCCCTTTGTTTTGAGTACCTTTCTGAGGGAGCGGTTGAGCGACTCAATTGCATTAGTGGTGTAGACCACCCGGCGGACATCAGCTGGATAAGCAAAAAAAGGAATAATCTGCTCCCAAAGCCTGAACCACAGTTTGCTGATGGTGGGGTAGTGGTTGTCCCACTTCTGGGCAAAGGCAGTGAGCGCATCTTCTGCCTGCTCAAGGGTACTCGCTTGGTAGATACTCTTGAGGTCAGCGGCCACCTGGCGCTGTTGCTTCCAGGGGACATACTTGAGGGAATTGCGGACCAGGTGAACAATGCACAACTGCACCTGAGTCTGAGGGTAAACGGCTGCATAGAGCTTCGCTCCGCCACAGGCGTACGCCTCGGGAAATCCAGTCAGTCCATCAACACAAGCAATCAAGATATCCTGGACCCCCCGGTTCTTCAGTTCGGTAAGAATGCCTAACCAAAACTTGGCTCCCTCGCTTTGAGCAATCCATAGTCCTAGCAGTTCCTTTTGACCTGACAAGTTTACTCCTAAGACTAAGTAGACCGCCTTGTTACCCGATTCTGCTCACGAACTTTGACGATGAGGGCATCCAACCACACGATGGGGTAGAGGGTCTCTAGGGGACGCGCCTGCCATTGTCTAACTTCCTCAATCACAACGTCGGTGACCTCGCTGATCAGGGGGGCAGAAACTTCTACACCATAGAGGTCCTGCAGATGCGCTTGAATATCTCGGGTACTGCAACCCCGGGCATAGAGGGCGATGACTTTCTCTTCTAATCCAGCCAGACGCCGCTGGGCTTTGGCGACTAACACCGGTTCAAAGGTGCTCCGACGATCTCGAGGGACTTGAATCGGTAGTTGCCCTAAGTCCCCCTGAATCGTCTTCGCACAGTAGCCGTTGCGGCTGTTGCGCATGGCTGCCTCAGCTTGGGCTGGGGGTTCATCCTTAATCTCCTGCTGCTCTTGCTCCAGGTGATGGCTCAGTTCTGCTTGCAGGGCTCGCTCCACTAAGCGTTTGCTCAGTTGTTTAAGCAGGCCATCTTTGCCCAGGATGGCTTCAGGGCCTTGGTAGTCTTCGAGTAACTCATCAAGCAGTTCATCGGTGCGGGTTTTGGCAATCTTTCTTCTGGGCATGGCGGTCTCCTTAGAGGTTTTAGCTACTTTAGACCGCTTACACAAATAAATTTACACTCTCAGATGTGACTATCTAGAAGCCGTATAGCGAGAGGTTTCTACAAAAAGTGGGCACACTAAACATAATTACCTATGTCCACCACCCTTCAAACCCTTACACAGCAACATTTCCAGTGGTACGCATCCTCAGAGGCTTTTCAACAAAACCTCGACAGGCCTTAAAACCTCCCCCACATTCTTAAAGTTTGGAAGTGTCCAACCCCAAAATGGATAGCCTATGCCCCCACCTTTTTGTTTTTGTGCACAGGCCGCGCGAGACGAAGCCCGAAGGCCCCTCTTCAACCACAAACTTCACGGGTTTGGACGGGTTACCAAAACCCGGACATAACCCCACCAAACCACCAAACCATTTCTAAGGAGAATGTAAGGCAATGACGAATAACAGAACACCAGGCAACTGGTTATACGACCTAGGTGACTACCCCAACTGGAACCCTAGAACTGGGAAGATGGCTGCACTACCACCCCTAACGATGCCTGCATACTGTGTCGCAACGTCTAGATGGGCCGACACGGGGGATGTGAGACTAAGACGATGGCTAAACGTAGTGCAACAGATGTTGAAAGAAGGCTTTAGGTTTGCACTACCACGGGATTAAATGGATGCTGAAATGTGGAAATGCTTAGGGGGCATCACCCAGGATATGCTGAACGACCTAGCCGACCGTGATGGCATCCACCTTTCAGAAAGCAAAGTTACTTATCAGTGACACTACTTAATCAGGAGAACCACCAATGGACAATAATACACTACCTCACCCACGGCAACTAGACCTACCAGCCGTTGACTGTGAACCAACCCTAGAAAACCTGTATGTCACATATGAATTCGTAAGCCCAGCTACTGGGATGCCCAATGCTTTCTCCTTCTACACCTTCTGCCAGGCCATTAGGCTGTGCCACACAGGTGATGGAACTGAAACCCTAGGCAAATGGTTATTTGGTGCAATGGAAGTGCTGAGGCATAACCAGGCACATCCTGAAGATGAACTGTTTGATATTTCCGAAATGCCGAACATTGATGATGTGCTGCTTTTGTCTGAATGGAAGAATGAGGCTGATGCAGCCATTATGAATTATTGGACAACCTACGTTGCCACCTTCGATGCGAAGCTACCTGATGACTTTATGCCAGACATCAGGAAGATGCTGCACTACTTCTTTCTGAAGCTGGTGATGGGTGATAAATACATAGCACCAAACGTGCTTTGAGAAATGGAAAATACCGCAAATGCTTCTTATAGCCTGGAAGTCCTACTACCTGACCACACCTTAGTGCTGAAACGGGTATGCCTGTGGAACTTTACTTCTATACCTTCTGTCAGGCTGCGAGGTTGTGCGGTATGGGGCAGGCCCCAAAGCTTCTGGATAAGTGGTTGATGGCTGCCTGTGTGGTTCTAAGGCAGCACCACAGCAGTGACGAAGGGCTTCTAGAAATATCAACTGTACACCGTGAAAATGTACCAGTACTTCGGCAGTGGAGAGAAGAAGCACTGAGGGCGGTTGAAAGCTATATGCCAACCATCGGCAAAGGGAAGGCATTTCGCATCGTTGCTAGCCTAAACCTCTACTATTTCCTACTTATTTCTAAAAGCGGCAGGAAACGGTCGTAATTGTGGTAAAAACTTTCGAATGGTCAATAAACATATATAGAACATCGACACCCCCCTACGACTTCCCAACTTCCTAACCTACCAGGTGCCCTACCAGACAACACAAAGCGTCAGTCGTGCCTAGTTTGCTTACTTAGACTGGCCCGACCTCATAACTAGATCTATGGCCCTCCTCATTGTTTTTGTGTCACCACTACATTGGTAATGACGGGGGCCTGGTGTCTTCTACAACTACAGCACACATTGTTGAAGAAGGGGCAGGGGTAGGCAATAGGCAGGCATCTTTTTGAAGACACCGTCTCGCACTGCTACCGCATCACCTCGACTGCACGGTGTCATACTAGGAGGCACAACCATAAGGATGAGGATGAGGGTCATCAGCAGCATCCCAAAGCCCCAGAGGTCGGGTCTGTCCTAGCAGACAAATGCAACACGACCAACCCTCAGTCCAACGTCAGGCCAGAGGGTGAGGGACGTGTCTCTACTAGTCCTCACTTAGTCCCGACACTTAGGGACACAGGCTAGAAGCTAGGCACACAACCAACTATAAGTGCATTGGTTAGTTGCCAATCAGAAGGTCAAACTTGACTATGCCACTAAGAGCGATGCCCGGCTCTGTCAGCTGCAACGAATTGCTAGGCTGCTTCTCACGGGGATAGCTTCCGTAGGGGCTGATGTTACTGCTGCGTGCATTACGGTTGGGGGTGTCGGAGGCATACAGATACGACCGCCAGCCTCGATCAGGTGCCAGGTCGGTTGGGAGACCAATAACCGCTCTCCGTGTCTGTCAGAGGGGGCGATCTCCGCGCGGAGCCGCGTCGATCGACAAGAGAAAATTGACCATCAACTGACCGGCTGAGCCAAATCTCGAGTAGCGACAAGTAGATGTCTGATTCGAAGATTTCCTCAATCCATATGGCGATGTGCTTTGCCCGGACTCGATCCTGCGCATCGTGCGGTGAGTAGGAGATGTCTGGGATGTTATGCTCATCTAGCTGCTTGAAGTACTCCGCAAGAAGATCCAACTTTAATGTGACACGAACCATTCGATCTGCATCATGCAGATCGAATGTGCCAGACTTAGGCTCCAGACTGGAGATCCGGTACCGACGCCCAAGAATTTCACAAATGCCGTTGAAAAACACCTCTCCGTCAGTCATATCGTTACTGCTCGCAGATCCTTCTACTGGGATAGACAGTGATAACACGGCCGTCATTGGCGCTGTAGATCATCCTAAAGCGCTGCTGCCAGACCAAGCGACCAGTTCTGTCATGAAGATACAACAACCGACTCGACAGCCATCACCCTGCTCAACGACGACGTTATCGGGGTCTTGGACGTTGTAGTAAATGGCCCAATGCACCAAATCGCTCCAGTTGAGCCCACCCGCTCTGGCCAGGCCTTGGAACTGGTTGTAGTGTCGAACCTTTATATGACGGAACCCCCAGTCGGCGTTGCCACACTTCAACTCGATGTCGCCAAAGTCGTAAACCATCTTAATTTCGCTGGTTGACGTACCACACGCACCCCAGTTGGGCCTAGTTCCCAGATTGACTGCTTGCGCAGGTGTCGCCACTAACACCCCAAAGCCGAGGAAGGCAAGGAGAGCGAGCAGGCCACTGTGTAACCCCTTCATTCCAATCTCCTCACCTTCCTAATAAAACGCATTCGGGCACACCAAAGCAGTTGTCCGCACTTGCTGGCGACCCAGTTATATGAAATCCGGTTAAATGCTTACCGTTAAGCGCCCATGTCCTGCCACCAATGGAAATGCGTCAGTCCTCGAATGAAGTCCCGTTGCTTGAGCAGCACCCGACAGCGATCAAACAACACTTGTTCCAACTGTTGAATGGTCTCAAAGCAACGATTGACAACGGGTTCGTCTAGGACTTGCCATAGACGCTCAGCAGGCTGCAACTCAGGAGAATAAGCAGGCATGAACTCTAGATGCAATCCTTCGGGAA
>CADCTM010000948.1 GCA_902805485.1 uncultured Coleofasciculus sp.
TTTAAATAGGCTTCTATGTTGATTTTGAGAAAAGAAGATATTGCCCATGAGGATTGAGACGCTAGCAGTACACGCAGGTCATCGCATCGACCCAGCCACAGGCGCTGTAACACCACCCATTTACTTATCTACCACCTTTGAGCGTCAGGTAGATGGAAGCTACCCTCAAGGCTACAGCTACATTCGCGACAACAACCCAAACCGGGAAGCCTTGGAGGAATGTCTCGCCCAGTTGGAGGGCGGAGTTGCGGCGGCGGCATTTTCTTCGGGTTCAGCGGCAACAATGGGCGTATTTCAAGCGCTGACGCCCGGAGATCATGTTATTGCACCCGAAGACGCCTACTCTGGAACGTCCTATCTTTTACGAGAAATCTTGATTCCGTGGGGTTTAGAAGTAACGTTTGTCGATATGACTAATTCTACCAAAGTTAGCGCGGCAATTCAACCGAATACCAAGCTGATTTGGGTAGAAACACCTTCTAATCCGATGCTAAAAATTACAGATATTAGCAAGATTTCAGACCTCGCTCATCAAGCTAATGCACTGTGTGTTTGCGATAATACTTGGGCATCACCAATTGGGCAAAACCCGTTGAAAAATGGTGCAGATTTGGTTGTCCATTCCACAACTAAATACTTGGGGGGACATAGTGATGTTTTGGGAGGAGTTGCCATTAGTAAAGTCGAAGATGACTTTTTTAATAAAGTTAAAACCATCCATAAAGCTGGTGGTGCTGTCGCTTCTCCCTTCGATTGTTGGCTCGTACTTCGGGGTATTCAAACCTTACCTTATCGGATGAGGGCACATACAGAAAACGCCTCTAAAATTGCCACATTTCTAAGCGAACATCCCCAAGTGGAAGCGGTTTATTATCCAGGATTAAAACAACATCCAGGACATGAAATTGCTGCTTCTCAAATGCAGTTATTTGGGGGAATGTTATCGTTTCAGGTGAAAGGAGGGCGGGATAGGGCTTTTGCTGTTGTTGGGAAGTTGAAACTTGTTACACGGGCAACGAGTTTAGGTGGTGTAGAAAGTTTAATTGAACACCGAGCCTCAATTGAAGGGAAAGAAACAAAAACTCCGGAAAATTTGCTGCGAATGTCAGTTGGTTTGGAGAATGTAGAAGATTTAATTGAGGATTTAATCGAGGCATTAGATTAATTAAGAATGCCCAGAGAAGAGAATTCTACGGGCATGAAACTATTGCAATGTTTCCAAACAAATTTGGCGGAAATCATCGCCTCGATGTTCAAAGCTTTGGTATTGGTCAAAACTAGCACAAGCGGGGGAAAGTAAAACAACTCGTGCATCATACTTTTGGGCAAGTTCCGTTGCCCTTGGTACAGCTTTTGTCATTGTTTCAACTATCTCATAATTCTCGTAACCGACTTGCTTTAAACGATCGCTAAAACTACTCGCAGCATCACCAATTAGTAAGACTGCTGCTGCTTTGGCTTGAATGGTTTCAATCCAACCGCTATCATCACCCGCTTTCGCATCACCCCCGGCAATCAAAATTGCAGGCGCGGCAACGGCAGTTAAACCTACTTGCGCGGCATCGTAGTTGGTGGCTTTGCTGTCGTTGATGAAATCGACCCCTTGCCAGGTGATGATATGTTCTAGGCGATGGGGGACTCCAGGGAAAGAAGCGATCGCTTTTTGAATTGCTTCTTTTTCAATTCCCGCCAAACACGCGGCGGCGACTGCCATCAGTAGGTTTTGCTGGTTGTGTTCCCCTACCATTCGTAAAGCACAAACTTGTACAATTGGCTGATCTTGGAAGATTACCCAGCCGTCTTCGATATAAAAGCCCCGACTGCGATCGCCTAATAAATACTCTTTACCTTTTACACTAGTCCAATGGGCATCGAGCCAATCTTCCTTACCGATTCGATAAAGATAGGGATCATCGCCATTAATAACTGGTAAATGTGATCGCTTCAGAAGACTCGCTTTGAGCTGGTAATAGTTCTCTAACGTTTTATGACGACTGAGGTGATCCGGTGTAAACGTCGTCCAGATGCCAATTTGGGGCGCAAGCTCATGGGACGATTCAATTTGGTAACTACTAATTTCCGCAATCACCCAATCCAGGTTTCTTTGTTGTTCATTATCCGCTCCCCCTTCGCCTCTGAATTCGGGGGGGTTCATGATTGACAACGCCACTTCACAGGCAGCATAACCAATATTTCCGCAAGCCGGGGCATTTAAACCCGCCGCTTGAAATATTGCCGCAATTAAAGCCGTTGTCGTCGTTTTGCCATTAGTTCCCGTGATCGCCACCCAGGGAATAGACTGAAGATGTCGCCATGCCAGTTCCATCTCACCAATCGTATCAATGCCTCGGTTTCGCGCTTCCACCAACACGGGGATATCCCAAGGTACGCCGGGACTAACGACAATTAACTGGGGTAAATCGGCATTTAAATCTAGGGAATGACCGAGTTTGACGGTAATTCCTTCATTTAAGAGTTCCTGTTGTTGTTGGCGTAGTGAGTCGGAAGATTTACTATCACTTACCGTTACCTGCCAACCTTCCCGTATGAGGAGGCGTGCCGCAGCAATTCCTGATCGTCCTAGACCAATGACCTGAGCGTTGGGCATAAATTAAATTAAATGCAGAAGTCCTGGTAAAAGCCTTACCCATAGTACATACGGGAGTGTATCATTGCCAATTGCCTGAGCCGAGGCAAGGGTCGGGGGCGTGTTTACCTGGGAGATTCCCCTCGCCTTTGAATCTTGATTTAGGCGGATTTTTCCGGAGAGAGTAAATATCTCGGAGTTCGCTCATCCTCCCCCTAGGAACGAGAATCTTCAAAACTTACTCGTTTTTCTCTGTCATTAGGCAGAGGGGATTAGCTTTTTTCTTTGCCAGACTTTTTTATATTAAGAACGGAATTAGGTTAGTGAAAAAAGTCATTTCAGTCGAGCAATGCAGCAAGTTTGACCCGCTCCAGTTGATTAAAGTATATGGGGTTTTCTCTAATCGCTGCGACTATATAAATACTTGTCAAGGATACCAACTGGAAACGGTGCTGCGATGTCTGCAACCAGATTGGTGGGATGATGTGATCTTGGAACCTGTTGACGAAGAGGAAATGCTCCTATCCGCATAAAAAGTGACTGACAAACAGGAACTTAAAGGGAAGGTTTTGTTTTCCCAAAGAATTTTTGAGCGGCAGCTAACTATTTTAACTAACGGTTGACTGTTATCTTCTACTGGGGAACAGTCAACCGAATCAAGCGGTTAAAGGTAATCAGCTTTTCACAATTGCCCCAAAATCAGCTAGGACGCGCGCATGATTTCGTAGTAACCCTAAAAGATTCAAGCGGTTACGTCGAATTTCCAAATCAGAGTCCATAACTAAAACACTGTCAGCGCCATCAAAAAAGCTGCTAACCGTTGGAGCAATCTTTGCCAAAGCATCAACTAATTGCTGATAATTTCGCTGTTTTTGAGCGGCTTTAGTTTGCGGGACAAGTTGAATTATCGCCTCATAAAACGCTTGTTCTGAAGCTTTTTGAAAGAGTTCTGGGCTTACAATATTAGTCGGTTCTAATTCTTGGGTATTTAAATCACCTTGAGCGGCGAGACGGGTAGAACGGTTAACCGTTTCATAGATGGCATCCAACTGATGATTATTGCGGATTTCTTGGAGAAATAAAGCGCGATTTCTGACATCTAGCAAGTCTTGTAATGCCCTCTCTGTATACTCCTTGTCATTTTCTCCCAAAACTGCATTAACCAAATCGTAGTCGATATTGCGTTCTTGTAGCAGTGTGCGGATGCGTTGTAAGAAAAACTCCTGCAATGAATTAACAGGGGAGTTTTTACCTGCATAAGCTGTTACAAAATCTGCCGAAACTTGCTCTAATAACTGCTGCAAGTTAATTGATAAATTCGCCGCCCAAGTAATATTAATAACTGCATTCGCCGCTCGACGCAGGGCAAAAGGATCAGACGAACCAGTTGGCAACATTCCTAGACCAAAGATACTCACCAAAGTATCCAGTCGATCCGCCAAACCTACAAGTTGACCTGTGAGAGTTTGAGGTAAAGAATCCCCTGCTCCTTTGGGTAGATAATGCTCAACAATTGCCGTTGCCACTGCCTCGGATTCTCCACTCAGAGCAGCATATTTAGAACCCATTACTCCTTGTAATTCAGGGAATTCGTAGACCATTTGAGTAACCAAGTCAGCCTTACAAAGTAACGCCGCCCGACGAATATCCCCCCGTTCTGTATCAGATATCCTTAATTGGTCAGCAATCTGTGCCGCGATTTTTTCAATGCGCCCAACCTTCTGCCGCACCGAGCCTAATTCATCCTGAAATGTTACTTTTTCCAACTTCGGTAAGTAGCTTTCCAAGGGCGAGGCTAAGTCGGTTTTGTAGAAATACTGACCATCTGCTAAACGTGCCTTAATCACTCGTTCATTTCCTGCGGCAATGATGTCAGATTTTGCTGGATCGCCGTTAGAAATCGTGATAAAATAGGGTAATAACTCCGTAGCTATTTCTGTTTTAAATACCGGAAAATAGCGCTGGTGAGTAACCATTACTTCTGTAACGACTTCAGAAGGCAAATTTAAAAACTCTGGGTCAAACTTTCCGACGATAGCTGTCGGCCACTCGACCAAATTAGTGACTTCTGCCAGCAATTCGGGATACATGGACGCCTTTCCTTCAAGCTTTTGTGCCGCCTCTTTAACACCTTGCTGAATTTTCTCCCGACGTTCATTTGGTTCAACAGCAACATAGGCAGAATGCAGACTTTGGACGTAATCACTTGCTTGGGAAATTTGGACAGGTTCTGGATGTAAAACGCGATGACCAGAGGAAATGCGATCGCTTTTAATTGTCTTTGAACCATTCACCAATTCTAGCGGCAGAATCTCCCCATCCAACAACGCCACCAACCAACGCACTGGACGAGGAAACCGCAAATCTCCGTCGGCCCAACGCATAAACCGCTTGCCTTCCAAGCCAAAAATCCACTGAGGAATTAGTTGGGTTAAAATTTCTGTTGCCAAACGTCCGGTTGTTTTCTTCAGCGCAAAAACAAATGCGCCTTTATCAGTATCTCTAACTGACAACGCCTCCACTTCTACCCCTTGCTTGCGGGCAAAACCAACGGCAGCAGGTGTCGGTTTGCCATCCTTAAACGCCGCACTTGCTGGGGGTCCTTTTACTTCTTCTTCCCTGTCAGGTTGCTGCACTGGCAACCCTTGAATTAGCATAGCAAGGCGTCGAGGTGTTCCGTAAACTTCAATTGACTCTGGGGCGAGGAAATTCTCATCAAGCGCTTTAGGAAGGCGTGACTGCCATTGCTTGATGGCGCTAGCAACAAAATCTGCGGGTAGTTCTTCGGTACCAACTTCTAATAAAAATGTAGGCATAGTATCTATCAATGCTGGACTAACGTGCTAGTTTCAACAGTTTACCTTTGAGATGGGCAAGATGCCTATTGCACAAGAGTTTTCCCAGCAATGTCAACTATCTCAGCAACATAATTGGCGCTAAAACCTCAGCATCTTTTGACCTCGGTACGACTTTTCGCCATGCTTTGATGCCACCTTTGAGAACAACAAAATTCAGCCCAGTATTTTCTAATTGCTTATATGCCTTGACAGAGCGCTGACCAGAGCCACAATAAAGTACAAGGGTTGGCTGAGTTGTATTCTGGGGCTTTGTTTTAATAATAGTACGAATTTCCTTGATTCCAAATCCAGCTTTAAGATCATCTAGAGGTACAAGCTGGCTTTCACCAATATGGTCTTCAGTATATTCTTCGGGAGAGCGCACATCAATCAAAATTACTGGCTTTAACTGACCTCTTTGAAGTTGATTAACACTCACTTGTTGGGCACTCCAACTTGCGATTAGCGTGGGAATGTCCATATGATTAACCATCGCTGCGATACTCAAGCTTCCAACACCGAGAAGGCTGAGACTAAGGATTATGACAATTGAGCGTTG